>CAMIVO010000090.1 GCA_946401865.1 uncultured Clostridia bacterium | reverse complement strand
CTTTTTGACAACCTAACCATAACAAATTATTTAAATAGACGTTTTTAAGCAGAAACTAACTATTTCTGCTTTTTCTGCATTTTTAATAAAAGATATTGACAACTAAATAAAAAAATGATATATTATAACTTAACAAGTAATAATACATTAAAGGAGGTCTGTTGTTGAAAATCATCAAAGGAAAAACATATATAAAAGACTATAAGAAAAAAATAGTATACAAACATCTAGGAAAAGAAATAGAAAGAATATCCAATATAGAAGATTTAATATTAGATTCACAAAATTTAAAATCAATGTTGTTAAACCCATTAAGTATTGTTTATGGAATAGAACATAAAAAAGGAAATTTAAAAGAAATTTTTACTGCAAAAGTAAATGAAAAAATTAGACTATATATAAAACCAATAGGAGATTATCCATATAATACAGTAGAAATAACTGAATTAGAATTTTTAAAAATAGATATTAAACATTATGGTGAAGGATAGAAAGGGGTGAACTAAAATGTTAGGATTCGGAAAATACTTAAAAGAATATTTAGAATTCAATAATTTATCACAAACAGAGTTTGCTAGTAGATTAGGTGTTACACAAAAACACATGAATGAAATTCTAAATGGAAAAATGTCAATTACTTTAGAAAGAGCAGCTCAAATATATCATCTTACTGGTATACCTATAGATTTTATTATTAATACCGAAAATAGAAAATTAGTAACAGAGTATTTATTAAAAAAATATGGTGATGAAAAAAGTATTCAAGATACAATAAAAAAGCAATTTTTTATTAGTGAACTAGCTAAAAGGAAATGGGTTGATTTTAAAGATTCTAGTAATGCAATTCAAAATTATATGGATTTAATAGATTTTTTAAAGGTAACAGATTTAGAAGCTTTAAATATGGTACAAGAAAAAACTTTATTCAAAAAAACAGGAGAAGATATAAATAAAATAAGTTTGTGGATTGCAAGATGTGATGAACTTGCCAAAAGCCAAGTCGTAAAAGAATATATTCCAGTTGCTTTCAATTTTTTAATAGAGGACTTAAAAAAAGAAGCATATATAAATTATTCAATAGAAAATGTACAAAATATATTAAATAATTATGGAATTTATTTTGTTGTGGAGAAAGCTTTAACAGGTACAAAAGTAAGAGGATGTATTAAGGTAAAAGGAAAAAATCCTGCAATATACCTTACAAAAAATTATATAGGAAAAGATTCTTTCTTTTTTGAACTTTTTCATGAATTAGGTCATTGTAAGAGCGATTATAATGAAGCCAAAAATAAAGTTATTATAGATGGAAATGAAAAGCAAGAGCAAAGAGCAGACAAGTTTGCATTAAATACTATGATTCCAGAAGATGTATGGAATAATATACAAAAAGATTATAGTGAAAACAGTTTATTGAAAATTTCAGAAGAAAATAAAATTTCAATGAGTTTTATTGTTGGAAGATTGGCTAAAATGAAAATAATTAGCTATAAATCTGAAATATATAATAAATATAAAGAAAAATGATTGTAAAGTATCAAAATTGTAAGTGAAGTGAAAGAGATGCGGTTCCAAATTGGAACCGCATCTTATAAAGCGTGAAGTAAGTTAATATTTGTATTTTTTTAGTAAATAAACTGCAAAAATTTTGCAAAAAGTTTTCTATTTTTTTGTGAAAAATTGTATTAAACGAAAATAAATTTAATTCTTAAATGTCGCAAACTGTGACATTTAAGAATTATGGAATTTGAATAATAATTCAAATTTTGTTGATTTTTTACACAAAATAATATAAAATAGTATTGCACAATTTTTATGTGCAATATTTTTTTCAAAAATAAAATATTATTAAAACTGAATTAAATTAACATATTTTAATTTCCTAATTTATAATTCTTTTTTTTTCATAAAAGATTCTATATTCTTTAAAAAGAATAATCTAAAATAGAAAATATTAAATAGAAAGGGGAGAAAATTTTAAACTAGCCATAATAATTGTGTAATATTAATTAACATGAACTATAAATTATTAAATAGATTTATGTTTCAAGAAGGGGTAGAATAAAATGGTAAAATATTTAACTTTTGGAATTGCAACAAAAATAATAATTCATAATAAACTTAAAGAAAATGAAGATTTAAAAGAAAAAATTAACAGACTTAATAAAACTATTGATTTAGATTTATATAATATTGAATATGCGACTAATAGTGTTATTTTGAATATAAAAAAAGATATATTTGAAAAACATGCCATAAAATTTTTAGTTGAACAATGGGAAAGTATTGAATATAAAATGAAATACGCCATAGTAGAAGCATTTAAAACTTTAGATGGATGTAGCTATGATAGCATTATAGATGCAGCAAAAATGGGAATAGTAGCTAATTTTCGCTTTTTAGAGAATACAAGAATATCAAATGATATATCATATATTGATACTTTTGGAAGAAGTGATATTTCATGTGATTTACTTACCTATTTAGTGGATGGAAAAATTTCGCTTCAAAATGAAGAGTGCGCATTAAATTATTTAAGAAATTGTATTATAAACAGTTCATATAATCCAATAAAAAAGGCAGGAGTTATTAATATAAGCGAAATAATTGAATAAAATTTTCTAGCATGTTATTTCTAATGTTATGATAAAAAATAAAAAACTTGAGGTTCCAATTTGGAACCTCAAAATTAAGAAATTTATGTCAATGGGGACGGACCGAGACCACTGAAAAAGTGGCACTAATTTTTAGATTATAATCAAAAAAATTACT
>CAMIVO010000089.1 GCA_946401865.1 uncultured Clostridia bacterium | reverse complement strand
GTTGATGGTATTTGCCCAACTATTACATGCTCTGCAAGAAGTACTTGATTTGAGATTTCTTCTTGCAGTGTTTTTATTGGAGTTAATATTGTTACTTTACTATTTATTTGTAAATATATTTTATGTAAAGTTTGGTTAATTCCCTGTGATATAAATTCACTTCTTAAATCTGTTTCAACATCACCTGCTGAATTTATTTTTAAATTTATATTAGGTCCTGCCCCTGAAAGCATTTTTATTCCTGTTAAACTTCCTATTGATAATTTAATTTTTGAATAATCTGTTTTATCTAAAGAATTTTGTATAAATGATGCTATATCTGATGTTAATAAATTCATTTTTAAAATATTTGCATTTATCATTTGTATATTACCTTCTGAATCTTTTTCTATTGTAAATAAATCATCATATGTATACCCAACAATTGCTCTTGTAGATTCTTCATTTGTAATTCGTGTAGCTATTGCTTTTGCTTCTGTTAGAGCCGCTTCTTCAAATACTGGATCAATGCTATTATATATTATTAAACATGTAATTAACGCAATCATTACAATTATTAAAAATGTAAAAAAACCTGATTTATCTCTATTACTTTTTATATATCTATTTTTTCGTGGTCTAAAAAATTTTATTCTTTTTCTTGAATATATTTTACACAATGGCTGGTTCTGTTGCATTTCGAGAAACATCCTTCTTTATATAGTTAAATTTTGGTATATATAATTTTTGACCAACATCAATTTTATTCGAATCTTCAATTCCATTTACTCTAGAAATATCATTTACTGTACTATTGAATTTTTTTGCGATTTTCCAAATAGTATCTCCTGGTTTTACTATATATAAAATTAAACTATCATAATCTTCATTGTCAGTATTATTTTTATCATTAATCTGAAGATTATCAATTATATTAAGATTTATATTATTACTTATTTTTGTATTAATTTGCATTATTACTTCTAATTGAATCATTTCATCAGATTTGAAATCATATTTTATATTTTTTAAACTGATTTCATAATCAACATTTATATTTGAGTTATTATATCTATTTTCTATAGATACTTCAAATGGTACTTTTACTTTTCTTGAATTTACAATATTTTCAGAATTATAAATAAAATTCAAAACAATATCTCCATTAAAAGTAATCTTTGATTCTGATATTCCTACATTTACAACATTTACATATGTCTCAGTATTTATTAAATTATTTTTATCTATACCTGGTGCTTCTATTTTTTCTTGTATTACAAATTCATTTTCCATCTCAGATTTTTCACTTGAAAGCATTACACGTTTTTGTGTATATTCTAAATTTGCTGTAGGTGTATACAAATCCTGTATTAAAGATATTTCCTTTTTTTCATATGCCATACAACTTGCCTCTATCTCTAATTCCACATAAATTGAATGTTCCTCTACAGAATTTGCCCTTATAAGAATATTTTTTATTTCATAATTTACATCACAAATATTTTCATCTGTAATATTTTGAATATCTATAAATCCAACAACTGGTATAGTTCCTTTTGTTATTTTTATTTTATTATCCTCTGTTAAATACATTATTTGAACATTTGCTTCAGCTTTTGTTAAGACCTTATTATAACTTAATTTAATATCTTTATTGTCTAAATTTATATTTACACTTAGTATTTCTGCAAGCTCATCTTGAGGATCTATATTTAATGTTTCTTTTGCATAAATATTTGTTTTACCATTTCCAATAAGAGAATTAACTTGGAAATTTTGTTGCAATGTCTGTATATCTTGTATATTTTGAACATTATTAACTATTTCAACATTTTCATTTGAATATAAATCTATACTAATTTCTAAACTAGCTTTTAAACCAATTTTTCTTCCATTTATTACTTTACACTCTATATCTTTTATTTCACACTTAGTAATTAAAATCATACCTTCTTTTGCACCTGGAACAGATATATTTTGTGAAAAGTCCAATGTACAATTTAAAGCTCTTAAATTATCTTCATTACTATCTGGAAGATACATTACATATGTATTTACATTTCCTTCAATTTTTACTTTATCTTGCATTACTTCTTTTTTATGCACACATACATTTCCATTAACATTTATGGTATTCAAAATATCTGGTTTAGTGTCTGGTACTATTTCATCTTCTTCTATAAATATTATCTCTTTTTTTTGAGCTATTAATTTATTTACCCAAATTTTTTCTTTTCCTAACTCAACCTCCATAAAAAAACCTCCTAATATAATTTTATTATAAATTATATTAAGAGGTTTTGTTTTTATGCATGATTTTTTACATTGCCTTTACAATTACAAATATTCTCCATAGTTGAAGAAAAATTTTCTTCTCCAATTTTTTTATTATTATGAGCTAAATCTCCTGTACTTAATATTCCTACCATTTTATTATTATTATCTACAATTGGAATTCTTCTAATTTGATTTTTTTCCATCAAATATTGTGCATCTTCTATATCTTGTTCACTCTTACATGTATATACATTTGTAGTCATTATTTCTGATACCGGAGTTGTTCTTGCATTTTTATCACAAGCTACACTTCTTAAAACTATATCTCTATCTGTTAAAACTCCTACTACATTTTTTTCTTCATTACATATTGGAATACATCCAACATGATTTTCATTCATTATTCTTGCAACATCATATATTTTACAATCTGGTTTTACAAAACATACATCTTGACACATAAAATCATTAATTCTCATAAATTTACCACCTTTCAATCTTAGGTAGTGTAAACTAAATTTATATTTAATTAATCTACACCCCTGTATTTTCGA
>CAMIVO010000088.1 GCA_946401865.1 uncultured Clostridia bacterium | reverse complement strand
TTTTTAGAGAATATAGAGAACATGAAAAATATTACAGTAAAAGGTGGAAATAATATAATGAATTTGGATTATTCATTATATTTAAAGAACAAAATAATACTTAGATAGTAGGGATACATAAAAAATGATACAAAATTTTACATAAAACAGCTTGACATATATATATATATATTAAAATTATATCATATTAGTAATTATGTAAAGGAGAAGAGGTATGATTGAAACTGTAAGTCCTGAATTAGAAGAAAAAATAAAGCTTGAAAGTGAAAGATTATTTGATGAAAGTAAAGAATATGTTTTGCATGATCAACTAGAAAATTGGGTGTATTTGTCAAGTGAAAATTGAACCATATTATAATTGAAAAGTGATCCACTTTTGGATAAAAAAATTATCCATTTTCTTCCAACATATTTTGGGTCTCTTTAAGTCTATATGAGTTTCCATTCATATTAACTATATACGCTTTATGTGTTAATCTGTCTATCATTGCAGCTGTTAATACTGGATCTTTAAATATTTCATTCCATCTTTCAAAAGATAAGTTTGTTGTAATTATTATACTTTTTCTTCCCGCTCTTAATGATAAATTTGAAAAAAGCAATTCTGAACCTTCCTTATCAAATGATATATATCCTAATTCATCTGCAATTATTAAATCATATTTTTCAAATTTGCTATTAAATATTGTTAATGTTTTTTCACTTCTACATTCTTTTAATTGATTTATTAAATGTGGTATTGATGTAAATAGAACTCTATAGCCTGATAAACAAGCTTTTATTCCTAAACCTATTGCTATGTGCGTTTTCCCTGTCCCTGGATTTCCAGCTAATATTATATTTTGTCCGTGTTTTAATAAAGTCTAATGTTAAAAAATTTTTAAGTTTTTTTCTTCCATCTTCAGGCAATGCTTCCATGTCCAAATCTTCTATATATTTTTTATATGGGAAATTTGCAAGTCTTAGTTTATTTTGTCTAGCGTTTTCTTCTCTAGATTCGTATTCTAATTTAAGTAAATTATATAAATACTCTTCAAAAGAAATTTTTTCTGAAATTTGTTCTTTAAAATTTTTTCTAATAGCAGGCATTTTTAATATTTTACAATAAGTATTTATTTCTTTTGGAAAATCAATCATCTAAATCATCACCTCCTGTCTAACAAATTGTACACTAGAATTAGGAACTAATGATTTATACTGTATTAGAAGTTCAGCAGATGCTATAGCAATTTCATCACTTGAAATATCTATATTTTCTTCAACTTTTTGCTTATTACATATTAATTTTATTTTTTCAGCAGTAATGTCAATTGGAGAGATTTTTTCTAATTCTTCAATAGCATTTTGTACAATATCTAATCCTTTTTCTAAAATTATTTCATAAACATCTAGAAATTCTTTTGGATTTGGTATAAAATATTTATTGTAAATATTTTTTATGTGGTTGTCTAATTTTAGCATTGCAGTGCTATTTTCTAAGGCACCACTTTTTTTATGAAGTGTATTTAAGTAATGCTCTAATTTTATATTCCAATCAAATAGTCCAAAAGTTCTTACATGTTCAGCTATTTTTATATTATCAGAAAATACAATTATTTTATTAGCGTATGCTTTTACTAAAACAATCTGTCCAACATATTTATCTAAAACAGAGTATCTATTTTGCTTATACATTATGCACGAATATTTATCTACTCTACATTCTCTAATATCAGCACAATCAAGCATTGGAAGTTTTGGAAGCAGATAAGGTAGTTCTTGTTCTAATGTTTTAGAAGGTATTATATTTTTATCTGTTGTTAAAGGTTTATTATTTAAAGCATTACATATTGAAAGTAAATAATTATTTGCATCTTCTAAAGAATTAAAAGTATCTTTAAAAGCAAATGCTTTTCTCCTTACATATTCAACACTTCTTTCAACATGACCTTTTTCATTTCCAGAACGTATATTACAAAATCTAAAATTAAAACCATAATATGTAGAAAGTGTTAGTAAACCTTTTGTTGGTTGCTTT
This sequence comes from uncultured Clostridia bacterium, assembly GCA_946401865.1. GTDB lineage: Bacteria > Bacillota > Clostridia > TANB77 > CAG-508 > CAG-269. Next base: position 923 of record CAMIVO010000088.1, on the reverse strand, counting down.
TCATTATGACCAACAAATCTAGCAACTGCAACCTTCATATTATCATAAACCATTGTATTATATATTCCTCCAACATGTTCAAAGAACAATGCATGTGATTGTTGGAAAGCAATCGTATCTTGAGTTTCAAACAATAAAGCAAATCTGTAATTTCCATAAGCAGTTGTAAATACAGCAATTTGATATTTTTTAACCCCTTTATTATCAATGTTTAATTTCACTTCACCCCAATCAAATTCGCAAATATTACCTAAAGAATATTCTTGTTTTATATATGCCTCATTTAAGGTATCTTTTAATGAACGAACTATATTAGAAACACTAGGATAGCTAATATCATAACCTTTTTTTACTAAAAGTTCATAAATATCTGTAGCTTTTAATTGTTGTTTAGATTTGCCACTAGCTCTTTTTTGTTTGTTTTCAACTAAACACATTTTTATCATTTCAATGCATTCTTCAGATATTTTTCTCCTCGTTCTATTAGATGAATCATAAGTTGGCTCTGCAACAATATCATCAATTATTTCATTTTTATTTACTAAAATATTATTATCAAGCAATTCTTGTTTTTTAGCATTATATTCATTTACATATTTTCTTATCGTATTTCTTGAAACATGTAATTCTTTAGCAATTTTTCTTTGACCATCTCCATTTAAATATCTAATTATTATTTTTTGTTTTATATCCAAAGTTACCAACTCCTATCAATCCTTTCTCTTAAATTTCTTTAAGAGAAATTATACTATTTAGGTGGATCAGTTTTCAATTATTATTTGGATCATTTTTAGTTTAGCATAAACAGGTACTTATTTGCTAAATTTCCTATGTAAAAATACTCATGTTCATTAAAGAATAAAAATATCTTATCTTTAATAACAGCAGTATGTGGTTCTACATAAGCAAGATTAGTTTTTTCA
>CAMIVO010000087.1 GCA_946401865.1 uncultured Clostridia bacterium | reverse complement strand
ACATTTTTGTTAGAAAGAAGGGATTTACGCATAAAAATAAATATATAAACTTGGCATGGGCTAATTTAATGCAAACCGTGAATTGTAACTAAAAATAAACTTTAACATATCAAATCTTTAATCACCTCTCCTGCAATTATAAGCCCAGCCACAGATGGTACAAAAGAAATGCTTGCCGGAACTTGTGGAATTTGGGACGGTTCTCTTTTCCAATTTTCAATTGGCTGTTCTGTTGAAAATATAACTTTTAAATTGTTTATTCCTCTTGCTTTTAATTCTTTTCTCATTACCTTTGCAAGAGGACATACACTAGTTTTATAAATGTCTGTAATCTGAAATTTAGTAGGATCTAATTTATTTCCTGTACCCATTGCCGAAATAATTGGAATACCCATTTTATTTGCTCTTACAACTAATTCAATTTTTGCAGTAACAGTATCTACGCAATCTATTATATAATCAATACTTTTATCTAAAATGCCTTCTGTTTCAGGCATAAAGAATTCTTGATATATTTCAACTTTTGCATTTGGATTGATCTCGATAATTCTTTCTTTTGCAACTTGGACTTTGGGTTTTCCAATTGTAGCATGTGTAGCAATAATTTGTCTATTTATGTTTGTAATGTCAACTTCGTCTTTATCTATCAAAACAAAATTTTCAACTCCAGCTCTAACAAGTCCTTCCAAAACAAAAGAACCTACTCCTCCTATACCAAAAATTGCAACTTTTTTATTATGCAATTTTTCTACATTTTCTTTACCAATTAACATTTCTGTTCTTGAAAATTGATTACTCATTTTGTATTCTCCCTCATATAATTTTTAATTACTTTTTAAAAATTATCTAAAAAATTATATCTCTCTCCATTTTGCTTGTACTCAATTACTGTATCAATATTTACATTTTTTGAACTATTAAATATGTTCATATCTATAGTTTTATCTTCTTCTCTTAGTTTTTCTAATAATCTTTTTACTTTCATTCTTTTTGAGTTATTTTCATCTTTTAAGTTATTCTCTGTAAATCTACATGCACATTTAATGAAATCTAATTCATTGGAATCGGCCCAATTTATAATATCTTTTTCTCTAACATAGTATAATGGTCTAATAAGCTCCATTCCAGGATGTGATGTGCTTTTTAATTTTGGCATCATTGTTTGATATTGACCTGCATACAAAATTCCCATAAGTATAGTTTCTATTACATCATCGAAATGGTGACCTAGTGCAATTTTATTACAACCTAATTTTTTTGCATTTTCGTATAAATATCCTCTTCTCATTCTAGCACATAGATAACATGGTCTATTTGTAATATTGTAAACTCTATTGAAAATATCTGTTTCAAACATTGTAATTGGAATGTCTAATGTTTTGCAATTTTGAATAATTTTATTCTTATTTTCTTCATTATATCCGTGGGTTCATGCATAAAAATTCTAGTTCAAAATTATCTTTTCCATGTTTTTTTAATTCCTGAAAACATTTAGCTAATAAATTTGAATCTTTTCCGCCTGAAATACATACAGCAATCTTGTCTCCATCTTCAATCATATTGTATTCTGTAATTGCTTGTATAAATTTTGCCCATATTTTTTTTCTAAAATTTGTTATTATTGATTTTTCTATTTCTTGATTTCTATCCATTTTTACTTCCTTTTTGACAATATAATATCACAAAAAGCTTTACAAATCAACTTGATTGTAAAGCTTTTTCTTTAATTATTCTATTGTGATTTTTTATTTCTTCTTCACTTAATTTGGTTACTTTAGATATTTGAGAATATTATTGAAGTACAATTCCCTTCTTGAAATATAAATTCATCATTTGCAAAAGGTAATACCGTATCATCTTTTTCTTTTATATTTAATGTTCCATTTGATTTTCTATTAAAATATTCTTGTTGAAGTGTTGTTGACTCATTTCCCCATTTGCATTTTAAATTTTCATCTAAAGTAATTTGCATATATATATCTGTTCCTACAAATCTTCCAGTTTCTCCTTCTTGAAATGAAGTTCCTTCATACATTTCTCTCTCTGTATACCAGTGTAATTTTCCAGAGCCATCACTATTTTTTTCTACATAAAATTTCATCCATTTATTTCCAGTTGAAGTAATTAGTAAGTCGTATCCACCATTATCTGAATCTTCATCTTTATTTACATTCATTTGATATCCCAATAAATCTATAGTTTTTCCATTTATTAAATCATTATATTGTTCTTTAGTAATTGAAAGTAATTCTATTTCTTTATAAACTCTACCTTTTATAGTAATAGTTCTGTTATCATTTTGTACCATCTCTTGAATTCTAAATGAATAGGGACTCGTACTATATTCTTTATACTTTGCTTCTGTCATTTCTATATATTCAATAGATTTTGCATTAGTTTCAAATCCACTTGGAGTTAATTGAGTAACTATATTACTTCCTATAAGTTCATTATTTTCTATCAATACATTATTGTCTTCAAATTTCACTACTTTAAAAGTTGAATATGTAGTATCTTCGTTTAACTTAAAATATATAGTGGCTTCTTTTGCATCATCTTTATAATCAAAATAATTAATATTTGTTTTTGGACTATAGTTTAAATATTTAAATGTTGCAGTATATATATTCGATGAGTAAGTAATATCTTTTATTTCTCCTACTATAGTTTCCATATTTACTGTATCAGGTTCATATATCATTTCAAAATATTTTTTTCCATTTACAACTTTTTCTTTAAAAAACTCTCCATTATAATTATTTGTTAATATTTCTCCATATCCTAAATTTTTTAATATATTGTTTACTTCTGTTGCATCAAATAATCCACTATCTACAATATCTCTATTTAAAATTGAATTAATTCGTATTGCTAAAGATATTCTTGAATCTTCATCATTCACATCAAAATTTTCTTCAAATCCTGCAATTATAGATAAATATTTCTTCAATTCAATTTCTGAAATTTTTTCAATTGCTTCTTTTTCGCCATCTACAATTA
>CAMIVO010000086.1 GCA_946401865.1 uncultured Clostridia bacterium | reverse complement strand
ATGGCAGCTTGTGCCACTATGATATTTCGAGGGCAGTTTTATCAAATATATAAGAAGATAAAACTTATATAAATATTGCAACCTTTATAGGTTCTTTAATTGTTATCCTTTTGAATTCTTCCCAATACTGTGAATAATTTATAGCATCATCATCAGTTATTGCTAATTCTGCAATTAATATTTCCTCTCTTTCTCTTTTCTTATTTATTATTTTATCACTAATAAAGTCCATATGCCACTCTATTAAATCATTTGAGATAATAATTTTATTTACAAATGATTCAACCATTTCATCTGACATATCTCCACTTTTATAATTAAAATTGTTTAATATTATACCTTTTAATTCTTTTATTTTTTCTTCTAATGTCTGAACTGGAATATCATCATCCTTTTTTAATTCGCTAATCATATTTTGTGTTTTTACTATTTCTTCATCATATTCTTTTTTCTTATTAGCAAAATCCTCTTGGGATATTAACTCATTAAGAAATGTATCTAATAATTTTTTGCTTTTCTTTTGTAAATCTTCTAATCTTCTTTTATACATTTCTAGTTCTGAATTTATATCTTTATTACTTTCTGCACTTTTAATTGATTTATCTAATAATTCATTAATAGTATCAATAATTTGCTCTCTCTCTGATAGAATACGATCAAATACTACATATGCAATTAGCTTTAATTTCCATTCAGTTATCATTTTAGTATCACAAATACCTTCTACACTTAAACCCGCCTTTAGTCTAGAACTATATGATCCTGTTCTTGCTTGTTTGTAACATTGATAGCAATATGATATATAGCCACTTTTCGTTTTGTGATTCTTTACTTTTTGCATAGATGAACCACATTTACATTCAAGTTTATATTGCCAAACACTTTTAGGAAGTTTTCCTGCATAACTAGTCTTATTATCATGTCGTGTACAATGCTTAGCTATTAAAAGTTGAGCTTGTTCAAACTCTTCTTTTGTAACAAGTGGAGTGTGTTTACCTTCAACTACTATTTGTTCTACCTCTCCACAATTCTTTTTTGGCTTTTGTTCCAAATAATCAGGAATAAAGTATTTTCTGTAAACTATAGTTCCACAATAAAATGGGTTTTTAATAACAGAAAGAACTTGCTGAACAGTCCAATTAGAACGACCTGTTGCAGTTTTATACCCTCTTCTTTCAAGTTCATATTGTATTTCCCTAGTTTTTACACCTTTTAAATATGAATCAAATATAAATTTAACTGTTTTGGCTTGTTCTGGATTAATTACCATATCCTTGCCAACTTTATCATATCCTAATATATTACCTGTTCCATAAAATACTCCATTTTGGAATGTTATTTTTTGACCTGCTTTTACTCTCTGAGATATCTTTTTAGATTCATTTTGAGCAAGAGTTGCCATAATAGTCAATTTCAATTCTCCATCATCATCTTTAAAAGTCCATATATTATCTTCAGTAAAATATACTTCTACACCCATCTTTTTTAATTCTCTAGTTTGCTGTAATGTATCAACTGTATTTCTTGCAAATCTAGATACCTCACGAGTAACTATTAAATCAAAGCGATGCCTTTCTGCATCTTCAAGCATTCTTAAAAAGTTAGGTCTTTTATGAATGGAAGTTCCTGTGATACCTTCATCAATATACTTATCATAAAGTTCCCAATCTGGATGTTGTTTTAATATATCATCATAATATTGAATTTGATTACTAAGTGCTGATATTTGAGCTTCATGTTCAGTTGAAACTCTAGCATATATAGCAACTCTTCTCATAATGATTCCTCCTTACAAAAAAATTCTAAGATAAATTTAAATTTATTTTTACACTGCCATAAGCATTTTTAACAATATCTTTAAATTCTGACTTAGTTATTTTATCTGTGTTATATAAAAGTTTTCTAATTAGTTCTACTGCAATTGCATTATTAATTATTTTTTTCTCTTTATCATCTAATTCAAAATCTGTTATCACTTTAAATTCACTATCCTTTCGGATAATATATTTTTTGGTAGTATTCTTTTTCTTTCTCTTTTATCTTTCGTTTTATCTACTCTTTCTATATATATTTTTACTTTTGGTTTTGAATTTGAAAATAATGATCTTAACTCCTTATTATTTTTAATTGCATCTAAAAATATTCTTTCAACCATCATTTTTGACATTAATCTAATATAATTAGCATTATCACCCGTTTGAACTTGAGATGTGCTAAGTTTAATATTTATTTGAGTATAATATTTATTCATTACTATTCCTCAATTCTTTTACTTTTATATTCATTTTATAATTTATTGGTAATTTAAATCTTTTAGCATATTTATCAAATTCCTTAAAAGCATCTAATTCATCTGTTCCATAAAGTACTAAATTTATTGCACATTCTTTATACTTGTAAGTGAATCTATACTTTTTTAATGGTATTTCCTTAACTATTATTTCTATATTTTCTTCTTTAATATTGAATCCTGTACTATAACTATTTTTTAATTTTGCAATTAACTCCTCTTTACTATCCTCACATGTTATTTGCATTATAAATCGAGATTTTATTCCATTACAAATTGCTCTTACCTCATATCTACTTTTCATCTTCTTTATCCTCCTTAAAATCTTCCATTTCTTGATCTGCCCATGATGCAACTTTACATGAACAAATAGTAAATAATCCTAATAGAATTAATAAAATAATTCCTAATATTTTTCCTAACATAATAAAAATCCTTTCTCAAAAAATGGCTTTTTCCAAAATTAAGGCAAAATAAAAAATCACCGAAGTGATTTATTTATATACTACTATATCAAGTGCGAGTGCAAATTTTATTACTGAGCTATGTTTTATATGTTCGACCATATCTGGTCCACATCTAAATATTTTTTCAAACTGTTTAATTTTTACTCCATGAATAAAATGATCTTTAAAAAATCTTTTTTCATATAGTGATAAATCTTCGAGAATAGCATATATTTCATTCAGCTTTTCAGCATATTCTCTCTCATATTCATCTTTCTTTTCAATATAAGCTTCAAATGGCGATTTTAAATTACCAGAAGACTGAACCTTAATATCAAACAGTTTTAATGCAAGAGATGGAGGCAGGACATTTCTATATTTAAATTTAATCATGTTTAAATCACCGATGTATTCTT
>CAMIVO010000085.1 GCA_946401865.1 uncultured Clostridia bacterium | reverse complement strand
GGACGGTTCTTTTTGACAACCTTTAAAAACTGTTAATGGAACATGAATTTTTTTGCAAAAAAGGACCTTGTCTTAGACAAAAAAAGTTGTCAAAAAGAACCGTCCCCATTGACAACTATTGACATTATTTAATAAATTGCCTAATTGCATCATATAAATATGGTTTATATTCATCGATAGGTAGAGGCTTTTTTTCTAAAATTGAGGTAAAACATGTAGAACTAACTAATTCTATTATCATAAAAAGAGTAACCTCTGGATTTTTTAATTTTATATTGTTTTCTTTAATCCCTTTTATAAATAAATTATAAAAACCAGATTCACTATTTTCTCCATTTTCGTATATTTTTATAATTGATTTATTATAAATACCCCAAGATAAATTTTTAGAAATAAATTTAAGAAGCATAGGTTTCTTTTTAAATTCATCAATAACGTAATTAATAATAAATATAATCTGATCAGAAAAGTTTTGGATATAGTTTTTGTGCAAGGCATTTAAGGCATCATTAAATAATTTTTCTGATTTTTTTGTTATTAAAATATCTTGAAGTTCATATTTATCTTTAAAATATAAATAAAAAGTACCTTTTGCAACATTTGCAGTATCTACAATTTCTTGAATAGAGGTGTTTTTAATTCCTTTATCTGTAAATAAAGAAAATGCTGTATCTAAAAGTCTTTGTTTTTTATCGTTTGAAATTTCTTGTGTCATATAATATCTTCTCCCTTCAAATCATATTATGTCATATTTTGAACGATTAGTCAATATAATTTAATAAAAAAGAAGAAAAAATAAATCTAACTAAATCACTGAAAAATAAGGAAAATAAAATAATTTTTGAATGAACGTTGACAAAAGGAAGTGAAATGTGTTATAATGCAAAATGACCGTTGGTCATAAAGAAAGGAGATAAACAAAATGAAGGCTATTCGGAAATGCAATATGTAAATATAGGAAAATAATATTAATTATAACTCTTATTTTAATAATTCCAGCAATACTTGGAATAAAAGCAACAAGGATTAATTATGACATTTTAGTATATTTACCAGAAAATGTTGAGACAGTACAGGGAGAAAAAATCTTGTCTGAAGATTTTGATATGGGAGGATTTTCTATTGTTATATTGGAAAACATGAAGAATAAAGACATTTTAAAATTAGAAAAAAACATAAAAGAAATTAGCAATGTTGAAAAAGTAATTAGTATTGCTGATGCAATAGGAACAGAAATACCAAAAGAAATGTTACCAAACAAAGTACAAGATATAGTTTATGATGAAAATAAAACAATAATGTTAGTTACATTTAAAGAACAAATATCATCAGATGAAACTGTCAAAGCTGTCGAAAAAATAAGAGAAATAGCAGATGAAAGATGCAAAATAAGTGGAATGACTGCAACACTTATAGATACAAGAGATTTATCAGATTCAGAGGTCGCTATATATGTGGCAATTGCAGTTGTGTTATGTTTAATAATTTTACAATTAGCATTAGACTCATATTTTGCACCAATATTATTACTATTAAATATAGGTATTGCAATTTTATATAATATGGGTACAAATATATTTTTAGGAGAAATTTCTTATATAACAAAAGCAATAAGTGCTGTCCTACAATTAGGTGTTACAATGGATTTTGCAATATTTTTATATCATAGCTATGTACAAGAAAAAAGCAATACAGAAAGTAAAGAAAAAGCAATGTCAAATGCTATTAGTAAGACATTTAGTTCAGTACTTGGAAGCTCACTTACAACAATAGCAGGATTTCTTGCATTATGTAGTATGAATTTGAGTTTAGGAAAAGACATTGGAATAGTTATGGCAAAAGGTGTTTTATTTGGAGTTATTTCAGTTGTTACAATTTTACCAGCAATGATATTAGAGTGTGATAAATTAATCGAAAAGACTAAGCATAAAGAGATATTGCCAAAATTTGAACATGTTAGAGATTTTATAATAAAACACACTGCATTAATTTCAATTTTATTTATAATAATATTACCTATAGCATTTTATGGATATAAAAATACAAAAGTATATTATAAATTAGATAAATCTTTACCAGAAAATTTACAAAGTGTAGAAGCAAATAATATTTTAAAAGAAGACTTTAATATGGCATCAATGGAAATGTTGCTAGTAGATAAAAACATGCCAGAATATAAAGTAAATGAAATGATTGAAAAAATAGAAAACATGGAAGGAATAAAATGGGTAATAGGATATTCTAAATTAGGAAGTATAGGAATACCTAAAACTGCTCTATCTCAAGACTTAATAGATGTATTTCAAAGTGATAAATATCAAATGATTTTGATTAACTCAACTTATGAAATTGCAACTGATGAATTAAATGCACAAGTAAAAGAATTAACTACTCTTGTCAAAGAATATGATAAAAATGCAATTCTAGCAGGGGAAGGGCCTTTAATGAAAGACCTAGTAGAAATTGCAAATCATGATTTTAATAGTGTAAACATTACTTCAATAGCTGTTATATTTGTAATAATGTTATTTATTTTAAAATCAATTTCATTACCAATAATTTTAATTATTGTTATTGAATTTGCAATATTTATAAACATGGGTATCCCATATTATACAAATGTTACATTACCATTTGTTGCATCAATTGTAATTGGAACAATTCAATTAGGAGCGACAATAGATTATGCAATTTTAATTACTAATAAATACTTAGTTGCAAGAAAAGATGGAAAAGACAAAAAAGAAGCAGTACAAGAAGCTTTAGGAACATCAATAAATTCAATAATTGTTAGTGGTTTGTGTTTCTTTGGGGCAACTTTTGGAGTTGGTGTTTATTCAAAAATAGAGATGATTGGATCTTTATGTACATTAATGTCAAGAGGAGCAATAGTTAGCATGTTAACAGTTATATGCGCATTACCAACATTTTTAATAATTTTTGATAAAATTATTTGTAAAACTACAATAGGAATGAAAAAGGTAGGAGGAAATAGAAAATGATGAAAAAGTTAGGAACTAAATTAATATCAAGCACTTTATTATTTAGTATGCTTGCATATTTTACAACTCCAGTTATGGCTTATACAAAAGAAGAAAGTGTTTATTCTAAATTAGATAATAATGGATATGTTTATAAAACAACAGTAAGTAATCATTTAAAAAATACAGAAAAAGCTGAACTTTTACAAGATATATCTGATTTAATGAA
>CAMIVO010000084.1 GCA_946401865.1 uncultured Clostridia bacterium | reverse complement strand
CATCAAGACTTGAAATATGATTATACAAAGATGGAGATTTAATATTTAGTTCTTCAGCAATCATTTTTAGAGATAAATTGTTTAGTCCTACTTCATTTGATAGTCTTGCAGAAGTTGTAATAATAAGCTCATCACTAATATTATTCTTTGACATCTCAACCTCTTTAACTAATTATATTCATATTATAACTAATCGCATTAGTTAAGTCAATAATTAAAAGAGAAATCATTAAATAATCTCTCTTAAAAATCTTGTTAGCATCTTGATAAATTGTAATTTCTCTTCCTACTTGTTTTTTGATGATTGTCTTATTTTTTCGTGGTAAAAATAGTTTATTATAATAGGTTTCCCAGTAGGATTTTTTAAGAATGGTTCTTCATCTATAACATACATAAATCCATTTTTATCTGCATACTCTTGTACTTTTTTGTCTAGTTGTTCCCAATAAGACATATCTTTTTTAATATAGATTTTATTGTATAAATCGTTTAATTCAGGATGTTTTTCATTTATATAATTTATTATAGTAGGCTTAAATGTCCCTCTTAAATTCAAGTTTTCAAGCCATATATAGTCGCAAAAGTCCTTTATTTCTTCAATTATTGGAAATACATCAGTAATGCCAGGAAATATTGGAGATATAAAGCAAGTTGTTCTTATCCCTGCATCGTGTACTTGTTTCATTGCTTCAATTCTTGATTTTATTGTTGGTGCTGAATCCATATCTTTCTTAAATTCTTCATCTAATGTATTTATTGACCAAGAAACTAAAGGATTAGGGTATGTTTTTATCAAATCAATATCTCTTGTAACTAAATTTGATTTAGTTGTTATAATTAAGTTAATTCCACTTCCTTGCATTTCTTCTAAAAATGCTCTTGTTCTTTTATATTTTGCTTCAAAATAGTTATATCCATCTGTTACAGATCCAACTATCATTGTTTTGCCTTTATATTTTTCAGGATTTTTTATTTTATCCCACATTTTTACATCTAAAAACATTCCCCAATCTTCTGTATGTCCTGTAAACCTTTTCATAAATGTAGCATAGCAATATTCACAGCCAAAAGGGCAGCCAACATAAGGATTTATTGAGTAACCTGCAATAGGCAAATTTGATTTTGTAAGAATTGTATCTACTTTCTTTTCTGTAATTACAACTTTTTTTAAATCTATCATTTTATTCCTCCAAATTCTTTCGGAAATTCTTGTACAAATTCATCTTCATTTAAAATTCCTAATAAATCTTCTTTCATAAATACAGGTATATTCTTCTCTTTTGCTTGATTATAAATATTAAATATCCATTCTCTTTCAGATGGTATTTTTCCTTTTCTGTTACCTGTTTCAGTACCTATTACAATCCAAGAAATATCAGTTAAATCTAACTTTCCTACATCTTCAAATATAGGTTCAAAAGTAATATGATAATTTTTAGATTTAATATTATTCCTTAAATAATCAATTCTTGTCTTTTCTTTTGAAGAAGTAACTGTTACACCAAACCAGCCATTATCAGGAGTTTCTTTTAATTTAATATTTTCAGGTTTTTTAGTTAAAAAAATATATTGTGTATATTTATTTTCTTTCATTTTAGAAAAAACTTTATTTTTCCATTCTTCAGTCCACCCTGATAAATCACTTTGTCCAGTTAGTAAATATGCTCCATATTTTTTATTATCAAGCATTTTTAATTTATTTTCAAAAAATACAGGATTATTAAAATCATCTATTGTATGAAATCTATTGTTATTCATTCTTGCATAACAATAAGAACAACCAATATTACAACCAATAACAATATTTATATTTTTTATATAATCTTTTATACACTTTACTGACATTATTATTCCTCCCTATATTTTAAGCCGAACTTTTCCATCTCTTTTAATATTTGTTTTAATTCTTGTCCTTTTTCTGTTAAAGAATACTCAACTTTTGGTGGAACAACTGCATATACTTTTCTATTTATAATTCCATCTTGTTCTAATTCTCTTAAATTCTTTGCTAGAACTTTATCAGAAATTCCTACAACACTTTTCATAAGTTCACTATATCTTTTTTCTTTTTCTAATAGATCTCTAATTATCAAAACTTTCCACTTATCTGAAATAATGCTAACTGTATATTCAACAGGACATTTTGTATATAACTTTTTCATTCTATATTCCCCCATATTCCTTTTAGAAAGTAACTAGCAAAAATAAAGTTATAAATTTAAAATATTAAGGTGGAATATTCCACCTAATGATTTATGCAAATAGGCTATTTGCTGTCATTTCTAAATAATTTTCACATTTATAATCACTATATTTTTCTTTTACATTTTTGATAAATTCTTCTTTTGTGTTAGATTCATTAGCAATTTGTTTTACATTTTTTAAATAATCAATTTTAGTTTTTACATCTTCTAAATTCTCTGGTGTATGATGACTTGTTAAGATAAGTTCATATCCTTTTTCTAAATATCCTTCTAATTGAAGAATAAATCCATCTATTGCTTCTTTGCTTGGTAAAATTGAATGACATTCGTGTCCTAACATATGAGTATATACACTATTTATTTGTGGAAATACAATTTCAACATCTTCATCGTGATATGTTATTTCTAAATCAAATCCACCAATTTTTACTTTTGATTCTTCTAATATATCTGTAATTTCGTGAAATTCACTTGCAAAGCTACCATTAAAAGCAGTTTTAAACCCTTCTACAATATGGAATATTTCTCCTTCTTGCATTGATTTTATAGTTCCTCTTGAAGCGTAAGATTTAACATCTTTAAATTCATTTCCTCCACTTGGGTGATTTGAAAATACTTTTGCAATAACTTTTTTATTCAAACCTAAAATATAATTTTTAAATTCTTCCATATCTTCATAAAAAGAGGGAAATTCTAATAAAAAAACTTCACTATCATTTTCTAAAATAAAACATTCATCAGCCATTACATCGCTTGTTTGATATGCGTGTAATTTTATTTCTCCAAAGTCATAAACTTGAACAAAACTCTTTTTTAAATCAATTCTTTTACTATCCATTTTTAACCTCCATATATTTTATTTTTTTGAACACCCTTATTATATATCGGTTCTATTAAAAATGGAAGAACGCACTTTTTTGTAAGATACTTTCTTAAAAGTAAGTTTTATTGTATTTTATTGTTTTTAGTAGAAAAAAATTTTTTTATCCGAGCGATAACTTACTATTTTTCTTTATCCTACTTGTTAACAATATTACAAATTTGTTAACAACACCAAAATATTGTACACATCTTGTTATTTATTTTTTGTTCCTAATAATAACTTGTTTATTATAGGTATTCTTTTTAAT
>CAMIVO010000083.1 GCA_946401865.1 uncultured Clostridia bacterium | reverse complement strand
AAAAATAGATCTTGCATGTTTTATATAAAAATATGTTAAAATAGATAAAATTTAGTAAAAATATAGTGCTTTTAAGCAAAATTGCTTAGGAATTGATAAGGTGAGAACGGATAGTCAAGACCAGACAAAAAACATATAATAAAATTTTTGTATGATATAAATGTTAGTTAGAGGTGTTTAAAGATGATTAAAATAAAAGATATATATAAATCATATGGTGAAAAAGAAAATAAAGTTGAAGTATTAAAAGGAATTAATTTAAATATTGAAGATGGTGATTTTGTAGTAATATTAGGTCCTTCTGGATCTGGAAAATCTACTTTATTAAATATTGTTTCAGGACTAGAAAAACCAGATAAAGGAACTGTTTCGTATGATGAAAAAGAAATAACAAAGTTAAACGATAAGGAATTAACTGAATTTAGAAAAAATAATATTGGTTTTATATTTCAACAATACTATTTGTTGCAAAATTTAAATGTTGAAAAGAATGTTAGAATGGGTGCTGATTTAGTATCAAACAATGATTATAAAAATATTATTAAAGCAGTAGGTTTAGAAAAGAAATTAGATAAGTATCCATTTGAATTATCTGGTGGAGAGCAACAAAGAGTTTCTATAGCTAGAGCTTTAGCAAAGAAATCCAAAGTTTTATTTTTAGATGAACCAACTGGTGCCTTAGATGAAAAAACTGGTAGATCTATTTTAGATTATATTTCTAAGTTGCAAAACGAAGAAAAATTTACAATAGTTATGATTACTCACAATGAAAATATTGCTGAAATGGCTAAAACAATTATTAAAATTAATTCCGGAAAAATAGTTGAAACAATTAATAATAAAGAACAGAAAACAGCATATGAGATAGGATGGTAATCGTATGATTAGTTTTAAAGATGTAATAAAAACAATTGGTATAATAGCAATGACTTTGTGTGCAGTATTAATATCAACTTTATTTTTAAATTATATGATAGATTTAAGAGATATTAGTAATTTAATTACAACATCTGAAATGCAAACTTTTTATGATGCTCAATTAATGACAAGTAAAGTAGTAGTAGGTGTAACAGGAGGATGTTTATTACTTACAACAATAGTTACTTTGTTTTTCTATATTAAAATATATATAGATAATCATAAAAGTGAACTTGGAATTTTGAAGGCATTAGGTTATTCAAATTTTTCAATATCAAAAAGATTCAGTATATTTGGCTTATCAGTTTTTATTGGTACTTCCTTAGGATACATTATGGCATTATTAATGATGAACTATTATTATGAAGTTCAATTAGAAGATGGCTTTTTACCAGTGTTTAAACCAACATATAATATTGAATTATTTATATATTTAGTTATAATTCCAACAATTATATTTGGAGTTTTATCTATGATATATGCAAATCGTAAATTAAAAACACCTGCACTTGATTTAATCAAAGGTAGTGAAAAAATTAAAATAAAGAAAATTAAAAGTGATGAAGATAAATCATTTTTAAAACAATTAAAAATATCTACATTTAAACAAAAAAAATCATTAATATTTTTTATAGGATTTTCAGTTTTTTGTTTTGCTAATTTAATTCAAATGGGGTTTAGTATGAATGATTTGGCTTCTCCATTAATGAAGTGGATGATGTATATAATAGGAATAGTATTGTCTGCAGTTACTATGTTATTAGCAATGAATACTTTAATTAAAAATCAAAAAAAGAATATTGGCATGATGCGAGTGTTTGGATATCAAATGAAAGAATGCAGAAAATATATATTAGATAGTTATAGAATTGTTTCTTATATAGGATTTGCGTTGGGTACGATTTATCAATATTTTTTATTAAAAATAATGGTGGAAATTGTATTTAAAGATATTGAAGTACCTGAATATTCTTTTAACTTTAAATTATTTTTAATCACACTAGGTATTTTTATTATTGTCTACGAATTATTAATTAGATATTATTCTAGAAAACTAAATAAGATTCCAATTAAAGAAATAATGTTAGATTCTATTTAAAGAATTGCCACATGGTTTAGCGTTTTCATTAAACAAATTGATTGCAAAGAACATCTAAATAACATAAACTTAGACAGATTAATACAAAATCTGCCTTTTTTATGCTATAATTTTAATGATTTTAAAAAGGAGTTGATCCAAATGAATGAAAATAAAACTAATATAAATTGGTAAGTTCCGCCTTATGTTAAACCATCAACAAACCATTTATTTATAATACTTTTATTCGTTTTTCTTTTTACATTTTTAGGGTAAAAAATTACTAAAAATTGAAAGAAATAGGGGTAGTTCCGATATAAGTTAACAATATTAAAAAGAAAGGAGAATTTTAGATGGAAGATAACGATTTAATAATATACAAAAATAGTGATGGAAATATAATTGTAGATGCAATATTTAAAGACGAAACTTTATGGCTTACACAAAAAGGAATGTCAAAGGTTTTTGATTGTAGTACAGATAATATTTCATTACATTTAAAAAATATTTTTAAGGATAATGAACTTGATGAAAATTCAGTTGTCGAGGATTCCTCGGTAACTGCTTCTGATGGTAAAAATTATAAAACTAAAATTTATAATTTAGATGCAATAATAGCTGTTGGTTATAGAGTTAATTCCAAAAAAGCTACAGAGTTCAGGATTTGGGCAACAAAAGTATTAAAAGAATATATGACTAAAGGTTTTGCTTTAAATGATGAGAGATTCATTAGAGGAAACAAATACGATAGCAAATATTTTGATGAATTATTAGAAAGAATTAAAACAATTCGAGTTAGCGAAAGAATGGCATATCAAAAAATAACGGATTTATTTATTGCTACATCAACTGATTATAATCCAAAATCAGAAGAAGCATATACTTTTTTTAAAATAGTACAAAACAAATTACATTATGCTATTTCTGGACATACTGCTGCTGAACTTATTTACAGTAGAGCAGATTCAAATAAAGAACATATGGGATTAACAAATTGGAAAAATTCTCCTTGTTAATGATAAAATATAAATGTAGGAAAATTACAATATAAAAATGTAGGTTTTCCTACATAGAAAAATTGTAAAAAATATACATTTTTATATTGACATTAACACTCCTGATGGTTTAATATATAAATATGATGTAAGTATTGCTAAAAATTATTTAAATAAAGAAGAGTTAGAAAAATTGAATGATTTAACAAATATATTTTTAGTATTTGCAGAAGATGAAGCAAAGGAAAGACATATAATGACTATGCAAGATTGGATAAATGCAACAGATGATTTATTAAAATTTAGAAGAAAGAAAATACTAGACAATTCAGGAAGTATTTCTCATAAGCGAGCAGTAGAAAAAGC
>CAMIVO010000082.1 GCA_946401865.1 uncultured Clostridia bacterium | reverse complement strand
CATTTTGTAAGAAAATGGTCCCCGCACAAGTTTACTTTAAAAATAAATATATAAATTTGGCGTGGGCTTTTAGCAATTTGACTGTGAATTGTAACTATTACATAATTATAATTCTTAATTTATTATAATTTTACATATCAACAATTAAATATATTTATCAACTTTAATAACAAATCGACCTTTTCTCGTATTTCCTGAGATTTCTTTAAATTCAAATCTGCCTTTACCACGTATTGTAATTATATCTCCAACTTTTATTTGCTTAGATGCTTTTGTTTCTGTTTTAAAATTTAGTAAAACTCTTTCTTGCTCCAAATGCTCAACAGCCTTATTTCTAGAAGTTCTAGCCAAGCTTGATACAATATTATCTAATCTTAGTGAAGCTATAATTTCTGTAAGCTCAATTTTAGATGCTTCTATTTGTTGAAGATTTTCAATTGAATCCAATTCTATTGTAGCTGAAGAAAATCGAGTAAGTTCCTTTAAATTTTGTATTAAAAAATCTTGAACCTCATTTTTTACTACAATTTCAGCACCTCTTCTTTTAACAGAAATATCTCCTATTTTTTCTCTTTCAATTCCAAGCTTCATTATAGCTCCTAGATATCTTCTGTGGTCATATGCTTCATCAAGCTCTATTGGAAGTGCAATTTTTATTATACCCATAATTTTAGAATGATTTTTTCTTGCCATTTCTTCTGTTAATTTTTCTGGATATAAAATTAAAACCTTTCTTTCAGCTTCGCCTGCTCCACCAAAAAAATAATAATTTTTGATTTTTATCCTTTTTAAAAATTTATCTACTAAATCTTGTTCTGCTAAATTTAAAAAGTCTGTGTTTTCTATTTTATTTCTAGTTTTGCAAAATTCTATTTTATCTAGTACTTTCGCTAAAAGCAATTTATCCTCTTGGTTCTTATAATCTGATAATATTTCTTGTTTGTTCATCTCTTTCTCCTTTTATTTGCACTTATTTTACTATAAAATTTGTCTAATTTCAATATAGTACTATAAAATATTAATAAGTTGATATATCAATTTATGAATCTTCATCCGCACTTCGTTTATCATTATTCCCCAAGCTTTTGCTTGTTTTATTAAATAATCTAGTTTTGCTTGATTAGCTTTTATTTTATATGTGTAATAATCTATCAAATCTTTATCTGCATATTCAAAATTATTGTGTGCTTGTAATAATTTTTCTTTTGTTAAAATAATGCTTTTAATTAATTCATTTTTCTTTTCTTCTTCAGTCTTATCTATAATATTATTTTCTTTAACATACTCACTTTCCATAAATTAACACCTCTGTAATATTATATGCAATTTTTTGAAATTTAGTATTTTACTGCCAAAAATCTCCGGTACCTGTGACACAACACTTGATATCTGTTAAAATTTGTTATATAATGCATATAAATATTTTTGAGAAAAGGAGCTTTAGTATGATAGATATTAAATTTTTAAGAGAAAATCCTGATATTGTAAGAGAAAACATAAAAAAGAAATTTCAAGATGAAAAACTTGTTTTAGTTGATGAAGTAATTGATTTAGATAAAAAATATCGTGCCTCTAAACTAAATGGAGATAATCTTAGACAAACAAGAAAGAGTTTAAGTAACCAAATTGGTGCTTTTATAAAAAATGGAGAAAAAGATAAAGCCGATGAAATTAAAGCAAAAGTAGAAGAAATAAATAAACAATTAGTTGAAAATGAAGCATCTGAAAATGAGCTTTCTGAGGAAATAAAAAAAAGAATGATGAGAATTCCAAATATTATGCATGAATCTGTTCCAATTGGAAAAGATGATAGTGAAAATGTTGAAGTTCAAAGATTTGGTGAACCGTTTGTTCCTAATTACGAAATTCCCCATCATGCGGATATTATTGCAAAGTTTAATGGTTTAGATAAAGAATCTGCAGGTAGAACAAGTGGTGTTGGTTTTTATTACTTAATTGGAGATATTGCAAGACTTCATGAAGCAATGCTTGCATATGCTAGAGATTATATGATAAACAATGGATTCACCTATGCTATACCTCCTTTTATGATTCGTTCTGATGTTGTTACAGGTGTTATGAGTTTTGAAGAAATGGATGCTATGATGTACAAAATTGAAGGAGAAGATCTTTATTTAATTGGAACATCTGAACATTCTATGATAGGAAAATTTAAAGATCAAATTATAAAAAAAGAAGATCTTCCTATTACTATGACTTCATATTCTCCATGTTTTAGAAAAGAAATTGGTTCGCATGGATTAGAAGAGCGTGGATTATACAGAGTTCATCAATTTGAAAAGCAAGAAATGATTGTTTTATGCGAACCTGAAGATTCTTTAAATTGGTATAATAAAATGTGGAAATTAAGTGTAGATTTATTTAGAAGTTGGAATGTTCCAGTAAGACAGTTAGATTGCTGTTCTGGAGATTTAGCAGACCTAAAAGTTAAATCTTGTGACATTGAAGCTTGGAGCCCAAGACAACAAAAATATTTTGAAGTATGTAGTTGTTCTACTTTAGGTGATGCTCAAGCAAGACGTCTTGGAATTCGTGTAAAAGGTGAAAAAGGAAATTATTATCCACATACTTTAAACAATACTGTTGTTGCAACACCTAGAGGTTTAATAGCAGTTATAGAAAACAATTATAATGAAGATGGCTCAATTACTGTGCCAGAGGTTCTTCGTCCATATATGGGCGGACTAGACCGAATAGTTGCCAATGGGGACGGAGCTTTTTGACAACCTTGTCAATGGGGACGGACCTTTTTGACAACTTGGTCAGATGTCAATGGGGACGGAGCTTTTTGACAACCTTGGTCAGACACTTTTTTTCAAAATAAAACGGAGGTTACATTTATTGTGGGAATAAATAAAGTCATTATTAAAAACCCAAAATTTGAAATTTCAGCAGTAAAGCCAAGTCAATATCCAAAAAACGATTTACCAGAAATTGTTTTAGTAGGAAAATCTAATGTTGGAAAATCAAGTTTTATAAATACAATGATTAATAGAAAAAGCTTAGCTCGTACAAGCTCTGAACCTGGAAAAACTAGACAGATTAACTTTTATAACATAGATGAAAAATTTTATTTTGTTGATTTACCAGGTTACGGTTATAGTAAAATGTCAAAACAAGAGCAAGAAAAAGTTGGAAGCTTTATTGAACAATATTTATTTAATAGCAAAAAAATTGCCTTAATTATCTTTTTAATAGATATAAGGCACTCTCCTACTGAAAATGATAAGCTTATGTATAATTACATAATTTCTTGTAATAAACCATTTTTAATACTTGCAAACAAAGCAGACAAAATTGCATCAACAAAAGTTATTCCAACTTGTGAAGCTTTACAAAAAGAACTTAATCCATTAATGGATTCTAATATGCTTCCTTTTTCTTCTGAAAAGAAAATTTATTCAGATGATGTTTGGGAAATAATTGAAAAAGTTGTCAGTGGGGACGGACCGAGACCACTGAAAAAGTCTTAAATAATTTAATAAAAATATAGA
>CAMIVO010000081.1 GCA_946401865.1 uncultured Clostridia bacterium | reverse complement strand
ATATTATATTAAGTTTAAATTAAGGTTGTCAATGGGGACGGTTCTTTTTGACAACTAGATGTCAATGGGGACGGTTCTTTTTGACAACTAGATAAAAAATGTTAAAAATGGAGAATTAAATTTAGGAGAAAAAAATGAATATTAATTTTGAATATTATAAGGTTTTTTATTATGTAGTTAAATATAAAAAAATATCTGTTGCTGCTGAAAAGCTGTTTGTTTCACAACCAGCGGTAACTCAAACAATACAAAAACTTGAAGAGCAAGTAGGCGGGAAATTATTAGTAAGAACTAAATTAGGAATTGAGCTGACAGAAATTGGAAAAAAGCTTTATAAATTGATAAAAGAGAGCGTAGAGTCACTTGATAATGCAGAATTTAGAGTGGGAAAATACGAAAATTTACAAGAAGGAACGATAAAAATAAGAACAGGAAGTAATGTAGCTAAATTGCTTTTATATGATGCTGTGGAAAAATTTAGTAAGGATTATCCAAATATAAAAATTGAAATTGCAACGGGAGCACCACATCAATCTGTTGAATTATTACATTCGGGTGAAATAGATCTAATGTTAACGTATTTACCATTTAACATAGAATATAGTAATTTACAAACGTTAGAATGTGCTAAAAAGAAGTTCGTTTTTGCTATGAGCAAAAAATATTATGAAGAAAATAATGTACATATTTCCAATATTGAAGATTTGAATAAATTTTCATTAATTATACCTAAAAGAAACTCTGCCGTTGGAGATATTTTTTATGAAAAATTTAAAGATAAACTAACAAATTATCGTTATGAGGTGGCACAAGAGCAAATAAAAAAAGAGTTTATTATAAGAAATATGGGAATAGGATTTATTATAAAAGACGAAATATTAGAAGAATTAAAAAGTGGTAAAGTAATAGAAATAGATATACAAGACGCAATTATAGAAAAAACTATAGGAGCTATAACATTAAAGGAAGAACTCCAAACATTTGCAACTAAAAAATTAATTGAATATATGAAAAAAAGTAATGAGAAAAATGAATAGTATAAGAACAACTTATACTATTCATTATTTTTTTTAATTTTACTTATAAATGGAAAAATGTTACAATGTTTATGTAAACAAAAAAGAAAGGATGTTGTAAAATGGAAAAAAATATTAAGGAAATTTTATCGAATTTAAATTTAATGAAAGGAATTTTAGAATTGGAGGATGAGGATTCATATGAATATTCAGCAGGCTTAAAAAAATTAAAGAGAATAATAAAACAAGCATTAAATGATGAAAGTTTATATAGTAATAAAGAATTTATAATGTGTTTTATTGATAATATTATAGCTTTAAATAATGAAGATTTATCTGATTCTGTAATATATTTTATTGGAGAATTAACTGAAAAAAATCTCCCAGTATGGTTAAATTTATTTAATGATGAGGCTTTATGTTCAAAACTATTTGATTTACTTGAAGGAGGTTCATACAATAATTATGAACCATACCAAATAATTTCTTCTAAATTAGTAACAGATATTCATGACAAAGAATTAGCAATCCGTTCATATAATGTTTTTGCAAATGCAGACTGTATTAGTAGAGATTTGTTAGAAGATAAGGAGTTCTTTTTGGAATTCTTAGATCGTGTAGATATTTGTTATTTAAGATTGCCAGAAATATTTAATTCTGATGTGGATGTATTAAAAAAATATTTTTTAAAGGTTCAAGTACCAAATTTAGATGATATTAGTATCGAAGTATTAAATAATGAAAGTGTGGCAAAAATAATTGAAAATAGATTTGAAATGACTCCAAATGAATCTATATTAAGAGATATTGAAAATATAATTAAAAAAACTGGAGCAATTGTAACACATTATGGAGATGATTTAGATAATAAGTCAGCAATAGAAGCAGTAAGAAGGTGGGCAGAGGATAATGATTATATTAAAATAGGACATCCGTTAGAAGTAATTAGGGTTCCAGCTGGACAGATAAAAAATGGTATGCTAAATGTGGATACAGGAGGACATAATGGAAGTTTTACTAAGTCTACATATCCAGATTATGACTGGATAGGATATGCTGATACAGTTATTATTGATGGTGATACAGAACATGGGGTTAAATCTGCATGTGAAGCTTTATCTAGATTAGGAATATATGTACCACAACAAATTGTTGAATTAGCTGACACAAAAGTAAATAAGGTAAGTAGTTTAGATAGTAGAAGTGGTCTTGCATTGGTAAGATATTTAAATGGAGACCAAATATTCAAACTAGCTGAAGCTGGATTGGTAGATAAAAGTTTAACTGATGAGCAATTAGAAGAATATGGATTAACAGATGCACATAAAAAACAACAAGAAATTATAGATAATGCGGTTGCTAATATAGAAAGATATACATGTGAGTTACCAAATGGAGAAAAAATGGTATTATCTCCAGTGCAAATATTGGCAGGTTCAAGTATTGCATATGAAAAGGGAATAAATTATTATGTATCAACATCACAACATTGTGATAAAGATGGAATCCCAGATGGTGTAACATTTGCAATTACATGTAAGCCTGGAATGAAGTTACCAGAAGAAGTACTACAATTTGGTAGAGAACTTGCAGAAAAATATAGAACAGCTCCTAATGTATCAGATGTTTTTGTTCATCCAAATAATCAAATGATTGTAGCGGGAGGATTTAAAAACCCAGATTTTAAAATTGCTGGAGAATCAACATATGGGATACTTAATAAAATTCTTGAAAGATTTAGCGGAAAAGAAAATAAATTAAAAATTTAAAATCTTAAGTGGGGTTAAATGTAAAAAAATGAGAGAAATAAGTATGGATGAAATAATTTCCACAAATATTAAAGACAATAAAACTAACAAAATTCAGCCAAAGTATATTTTGGCTAGAAGTCTATGTATAAAAATGCAATCATATTTAAAAGAAGAAAAAATAGATTATAAAAATAACAAAAAATATTATGAAATATATAAGATTAAATTTGATAAAAATGAAGAAATTTTCACAGCTAATATTAAATATTTGCCAATTGATAATGGTGATACTCAAGAATTATATTTTGACAAAGAAATAGCACTTGAAATAAGTAAAAACCTAAATTGCGTAAATAATAATGTAATAAATAGCTGTCCGGAAATTATGGAAGAGTATCAAAAAGAGCTATATATAAAAGAACAACAATTAAAGGAATTAAGACTATTAGATGAATTAAAGTTTAAGAATGCATCAATGGGAAAAGGATTATTAAATATAAGCAAATGTCAATATAAAGCCATGCAAAACGAAAGAAAATATTTATTGGAACAAATAAAAAAATATCACGATTCTAATAGTAGATTAATGAAAAGATTACAAATAAGTTTAGATAAATATGAAAAAATTAAGTCTAAAAGAAACAATATATTTTATAAAATTTTATATAGATTTAGTAAATGAAAAGAAAAATAAAATGAAAAAGGTTGCCAATGGGGACGGTTCGAGACCACTGAAAAAGTGGCACTAATTTTTAGATTATAATCAAAAAAATTACTT
>CAMIVO010000080.1 GCA_946401865.1 uncultured Clostridia bacterium | reverse complement strand
TAAAAGACACACCATTAGGAAGATTTGCTACACCAGAAGATACTGCTAAGTTATGCCTATTCTTACTTTCAGATGACGCTGGTTTTATAACAGGTGAAAATATCTGGATAAATGGTGGAAGATTATAATAAAGGAGTTGATCCAAATGAATGAAAATAAAACTAATATAAATTGGAATATCCGTATTTTTCGAAAGGTTGGCTCAAAGTGCTGATAATACTGATTTGTTTACATTGAGATTTTTACATATTTAAATGAAATGGAGGAAATATAATGAAAAATATAATTATTACAGGTGCAGCTAATGGAGTAGGAAAAGCTGTTGCAAATATTTTAAAGGATAATAATTTAATACTAATTGATGAAGATAGTGATAATCTTGTTGCATTATCTAATTCATTAAAAGCAAATTATTATGTTTGTGATTTATCAAATGATAATCAAATAAAAAATATGATAGAAGATATTAAAACAAAATACGATAAAATAGATTGTCTAATTAATTGTGCAGGTATGTGGATATCAGGAGATATGTCAAAATTAGAATCACCAATATTTGATAGAATGAATGATATCAGTAGAATTAGAAAAGTAATTGATACTAATGTATTTGGAACTATAGCAATGATTAAAACTTTGTTTCCAATAATGAAGAATCAAGGATATGGTCAAATAATCAATATTAACTCTCAAAGTGGAGTTATGTGTGAACCTCCATTTCCAATTTATAATGCTACAAAACAAAGTACAAATGCGTTTAGAAAGGCAATTCAAGATGATTTAGCTAGAAATAATATAAAGATTACAGATGTATGTCCAGGATTAATTCAAACTGATTTTTATGTAAGAGCAAATAATGAGTTGCCAAAAGAAATAATGGAAACAGGATTAACTCCTGAAGATGTAGCTAAAACAGTAAAATATGTTTTTGACTTACCTCATGAAATAACTATTCCAAGTATAGAAGTAAGACATATAAGGAATTATTAAAAATAGATTTAAAGAGTTAAACAGTATTATTTTTAATGTAGGAAATAAAGAGAAGAACATGAGCAAAACAACGCCAGTACTTTTGAAATAAGGATAGAAAAAAATTATATGGCAATATTAAACTATTAAGTATTGATAGTGGTTATAAATATACATGTACTATATTTTTATCTACAATAGATTCAAAAAAAGTTACTTTAAATGGGAGTGAATGCTATTATTATGTGTACATTTAGTAGAAATAAAGGAGTTGATCCAAATGAATGAAAATAAAACTAATATAAATTGCGAAAAACAAATTTATAGAAACTTCCACTCAAAGCGTTGATAATACTGAATTTTTAACATTGAGATTTTTACATATTTTATTAAAAAGTAAGAAATAAAAAAAAAGAGGTATATAATGAAATTGTTAAAAGACTGGTCAAATTTTGAAAAAATGTTATTATTTGGAAGCATAATAATTGTTAGTATAGTTGGCATAGCATTTAAATCTGATGTATTAACAGTATCTTGTTCAATAGTCGGAATAATAACAGCTTTATTATTAGCTAAAGGAAAAAACTTAGGACAAGTATTTGGATTATTAATAACAATATTATATTCAATAGTTTCATATAAAAACAAGTATTATGGTGAGGTATTAATATATGCTTTATTAATGCTACCGATGTATGTTATAGGAATTTTTACTTGGATAAATCATAAAAGTGAAAAAACAGATTCTGTAGAAATAAATTCAATAAAAAAGAAAGAATGGATAATAGTATCAGTTATATCTATTGGCGTATTTATAGGAATTTATTATTTATTGAAGGCTTTTAATACAAATGAATTAATTGTATCGACTCTATCAGTATTAGCAAGTTTATTTGCCGTATACTTACAAATAAGAAGAAGTAAATATAGTTTTGGTTTTTATCTAATAAATGATATTATCTTAATGTTTTTATGGGGAATACCTGTATTACATGGAAGTTACATATTGGTGCCAATGTTACTTAATCCTACAATTAATTTTATAAATGATACATATGGATTTTATAATTGGAAGAAAACAGAAAAAATTCAAAGAAGTTAAGGGAGTTGAATAAAATGTCAAATAATAAAAGAGATAGAGAGGAAGAATTACAAGAAGAAAGTTTTCCTAAGGTCCACGTAAACTGCGATACGGGGATTTTATGAAAAATATACTCAAACTATTGAAAATACTCACTTTTTTGCATAGAGATTTTTTCGTATTTTAGTTAAAATAGATTTAAGAAGAAATTAAATAATCTTCATGATATTATAAAACAGTTTTAATTTAGAAAGGTTGAAATAAATGACAGAAGATATAAATATGTTAATTTATAGCTTAATTGATAAACTTAAATTAGGAAATATAATAGATGAACCTATTCGTGTAATGGGAGGTTTATTAAATAGGATGTATAAAGTCAACACTACAAGTGGAATATATGCAGTAAAACATTTGAATCCTGAAGTTATGAAAAGAAAAGATGCTAAAAAGAATCATATTTTAGCAGAAAAAATTGCAAATATTGCTAAGGAGAATAATATAAATTGCTTACCGGCAAAAATAATAAATGATACTGCTTTACAAGAATTTGAAGGAAACTATTTTTTTGTATTCGACTGGGTTGAAGGTAAAGCCATTAACGAAGAAGAAATAACTATAGAGCATGTTCAAAAAGTAGCCACTTTGTTAGCTAAATTACATAATATAAATTTTGAAGAAGTAAAAAATGAATGTAGTTTAGGAAAGGAAATTTTGGAAGTAAACTGGGATTTTTATATTTCTAAAGTAGAAAATAAAGAAATAAAAGAATTATTAATAGACAAGAAAGAATATTTAACCAGGTTAGACAAGATATCAACAAATGCTAGAAAAGAACTATCAAATAATTTAGTGGTAAGTCATAGAGATTTGGATCTACCTAATATTTTATGGGATACTAATAACACTCCTACAATTATTGATTGGGAATCTTCAGGAATCGTCAATCCATGTGAAGAATTATTAGAAACGGCATGGGATTGGAGCGGTGGACAAAAATATTTTGATGAAGTAAAATTTAATTGTTTTATAAATACATATAAAGAAAATGGTGGAGATATAAAGGATTTAAATAAGGCTATATATTCTAATTTCAAAAACAAATCAGGTTGGCTTGAATATAATCTAAAAAGGGTATGTAAACTAGAATGTATAGATGAAGAAGAAGAGAAACTTGGAGAAAAGGAAGTGCTTAGAGTAATAAACGAAATAATTGAGTTTTATAATATTATAAAAACAATAAAGTTTGATGAGGTGGAAACTAAAAATTAAATAATGATAAAATATAAGAAGAATAAGGAAAGTGAGTAATATGGAAGATAAAAATCAAAAGTTGCCAAGTACAAGGATTCAGTGCAATACGGGGATTTTAGGAAAACTATAGTAAAACCATTGAAAATACTGACTTATTGACATCGAGACTTTTACATGTTTTTATAAATTTTAGAAAAAAATGAAAGATAAATAGTAAGTTATAGTGGAGGTTAAGATAATGAAAGATGGGAAAATACCGAATCCAAATACTATAAATCCTATTGCAGGATATGATAAAGAAATATATATAAAACCAACAATAAAGAATAAAAATATTATTGTAGGAGATTTTTCATATATTGCAGATTCTGATTTTGAAAGCCATGTAACACATCATTATGAATGGAATAATGATAAATTGATTATAGGAAAGTTTTGTCAGATAGCTTCAGGAGTTGAATTTGTTATGAATGGAGCTAATCATCAAATGAAAGCAGTTTCAACATTTCCTTTTTATACTTTAGAAGGATGGGAACAAACTCCACCAACACAAAATGATTTGCCAATTAAAGGAGATACTATAATTGGTAATGATGTATGGATAGG
>CAMIVO010000079.1 GCA_946401865.1 uncultured Clostridia bacterium | reverse complement strand
TTATATGCGTTAGCTGAAACATAAGGATTTATGCCACTATAGCTCAGTAGGTAGAGCAACTGATTCGTAACCAGTAGGTCAGCAGTTCGATTCTGCTTAGTGGCTCCATAATTATACATAAAAATCAAATTATTTTGAAGCTAGATCATTTATTACACCATTAATTAAATTCAAATCAGATGGAATAATCCATTTAACATTTGCTTTTTTAAATAAAACAAGAGGTATAATTGCACCACATCTTGCACCATCCATCCATTTTGGATTAGATGGCATTAATGCATATAATTCATCTAGAGACATATCATATAAAACTTTTTTAGTTCCAACAATATAGTCATCTAGTGAAAGCATATATTTATGGATATTATCATTAAATAAAGTATTTTTTATTAAATTAAAACCAGTTAATAATTCAAATCTTTCTTCTCCTCCAGTAAAAATAGCACAATCGTAATCACAATCCAAAACAAGATTTTTAAGTTCATTTTCTATAAATTGTTCCATTTCTTCTAGAGTATTTCCACTATATTTTTCATTAACCTTATCAAATTTATTTAATAAATCTGATATGCCAAGATTAATATTATGTGTATTAGTTATTTTGTTACCAGTAAAAGTTACTAATTCTGTGGTTTTACCACCTGAATTTATAATTAAAACCTTTTTATCATTATAATCATTTTGCATTGCTTTGGCTATATAATAGTTTTCTAAATCATGACTTATAATATTAAAATTTAAGTTAAATTTTTCTTTAAATAGTTTAATTAAATCATTTTTTCGTTCAGGAATTAAATTTCTAAAAATACCTGTAACATATATATTTGTGTTGTAGTATTTCAAATCATATTTGTTTTTTATTTTTTCAAAATAGTTACATAAATCGTCTAAATTATTGTTACTAATCCCTTTTTTCGCATCAAATTCATTTTTAAACATAATGGAGTATTCTTCTAATAATATTAGTTTATTTTCATAACAATAAACCTTAATTGTTAATGAACCAAGATCAATATAATATCTTTTCATATTAAAATACCTCCAGGTAGATTTTAACATAAAAATAAATTTTTATAAAGAATATTAATAAAATTAAATTTATTAAGTTTTTTTTAAGAATTTGAGAGTAATATATAAATAAATTTTAGCTCTTACTAGAGCTATTTTTTTATAATTTTAAACTATTTTACACTATTAGACTTATGTAGAATTTGAAAAAAATGGAAAAAAGTGGTATAATAATAGTATATTGGTTAAAAGGCAAAATAAACGAAAGTTTATGACGCAAAGCCGAAGGTCTAAAGATTATAAAATAATCCAAGATAGCAGGTTGCACAAAAGAGGGAGTGATTATTATGAAAAAAATGAAAATATTAAAAATAGCACTACTTATTATCTTTATTTTATTAATTGTTTTTTTAACAATAACAATCAGGAGAATGTTAATAATTAAGGAATTAAGTGCAAAAGCTGATAAGTATGTAACTAGTAAAAATCACTATGAGAAAATCATAAACAATTCTATTGAAACAGAAACTATTACAGAGTATTATTGTAAAGAAGATAAAGCAGTAATGTTTTTGACAACAACAATAAAAAACACAGGAGAGAAAAGAAAATTAACACAATATTTTAAAGGTGAGAAAGCTAATACTTATATAGAAACTAAAGAAGACAAGGTGGCATTACTAAATTCAAACGCCATTCCAAGTAAAGTAATAATTTTAAGCATAGATTATGATAATAATTTCTGGAATTTATTAAAAATGGCTGTAATGACTCCTATAAGAAGTATAGAATATAATGGAAAAGAATGTTATTGTTTAAATTCATTAATTGCAAGAGAGTGCTACATAGAAAAGAAAACAGGTTTAATATTAAGAGCAATTGATGGGCAAGTAGAAGATTCAAATGGAAATAAAACAGATGTAACAGTTGAATATAATTACGAATTTAATAATGTTGAAGATAGTATATTTACAGAGCCAGAGATCAGTGAATATAAAATACAAGAGAATAATTAAAAATATGAAAAAAGGGACACGTACTAAAATCATCTCCTAAATCATGAATTTGGGAGGTGTCCCCAAAATCACCCAAAATCATGAATTTGGGAGGTGTCCCCAAAATCATTATTGGAAAATGAAATGATAAAAGGAGCACTGTATAGTGAAAAAAAAGATGTTAAAATATGGAATAATAGTTATAGTTGTATTGATTGTACTTATATTTGGAATTAATTTTTATGTAAGATTATCTACTAAAAAGCAAATTATTAAAGAAAGCGAATATTCAAAATTATCAGATATAGATTGTATAATTATTTTAGGTGCGGGAATATGGGGAGACAAGCCCAGCCCAATGCTAGAAGACAGGTTGCTAGAGGGAATCAATTTATATCAAAATACTATTTCAGATAAAATAATAGTAAGTGGAGATCATGGAAGAAAAGAACATGATGAAGTTAATATAATGAAAAATTACTTAATAGAAAAAGGCATACCTTCTGAAAACATTTTTATGGACCATGCAGGATTTTCTACTTATGAGAGTATATATAGAGCTAAAGAAATATTTCAAGCTAAAAAAATGGTAATTGTAACACAAAAATATCATTTATATAGAGCTTTATATATTGCAAAAAAACTAGGAATAGAATCATATGGAGTAGGCAGTGACCCAAGACAATATGTGGGAGCAACAAATAGGGAAATAAGAGAAATTTTTGCAAGAGATAAGGATTTTATAAAATGTATATTCAAACCAAAACCAACATACTTAGGAGATACAATTCCTGTAAGTGGTAATGGAGATGTTACAAATGACGGGAAATAGAGATATAAAAAATAATAAACTAAAAAAATAGCAATTCAAACACAATATTCTACATCTTGTGTATGTGGGTATTGTGTTTTTTATATTTTTTATTATAATAAATGTAGTAGCTACAAAAGGAGATGAAGAAATTTGATTGTTAATATAATAGAAAATTCAAATATCAAAGAAACAAAAATTAATATTGAATGTAATAAAACAGATGAAAGTATTATAAAATTAATTTCAATAATAAAAAATATAAATAAGAACGATAAGAAAGTTATAGGAATATCTAGAGGAGAAACATATTGCCTAGACAAAAATGAAGTTTTGTATTTTGAAACTGTAGATAGGAAAACATTCTGTTATACAGTAGATAATGTTTTTGAAGTTGGAATGAAATTATATGAAATAGAGGAAAATTATGAAGATACGTCTTTTTTAAGAATATCAAAATCTATTATAGTAAATTTAAATAGAGTAAAATCTGTAAAGCCAGAACTTGATGGTAAAATGCTAGCAACAATGGACAATGGCGAGAAAATTTATATTTCGAGGCAATATGTATCAGAATTTAAAAAGAAAATTGGAATTGGAGGAAAAAAAGATGGATAAATTTAAAAATACAATAAATGAAATTTTAAAATTTTTTGTTATTTCTTTTACAACATGTACAATATTTTGGGTAATTAGAGCAGAAATTTTTAACAATGAACTAATACCAACAATACATTTTATATATATTTTGGGTTTAAGTGTGATTGGAGCTATATTAGAAAGAATATTTTTATCGTTTAAAGTCTTAGGACAATTATCATTTAAAAAAAGAGGCTTCTTATTTTTATTCTTTATATGTATCATTATTTTTACATTTGGTAGAAAAATTCAACTTTTTCCATTCTCAACAAAAGAGCTTATTATAAGGTTTATAATTAGTTATATTTTAGGGTGTAGTATAATGGTTTTAGTAGATAAATATTTAACTAGAGAAGGCGAAAAATATACAGAAATGCTTAATGAATATAAAAAACAAAATATGGAAAGATAATATGTATTCTCTTAAAAGTTACATTTATGTTTATGTATCAAGATGCATATGAACATGGTTATATTAGTGTCAAGAAGTTTCGGAAAATAATCCGATGATATAGTAAGTATTGGAAA
>CAMIVO010000078.1 GCA_946401865.1 uncultured Clostridia bacterium | reverse complement strand
CAGAAGGATATAACTACAGATTAGAAGCAATACAAATACAAATATTACCAAAAGGATCAAAACCATCAGGAAGTACAGAAAATGTATTTAGAAAAAAATGAGAAATAAAATTAAGAGTATTCTTGTTTAATAGAACTTTTCCAAAGCAGAAACCAACCCTTTCTGCTTTTTTTTTGTAAAACACTATAAAAACTGTCTTTTTTTCTTGCATTTTTTGTTAATCAATGATACTATAATATAAGATTTAAAATGAAAGAGGGTATTAATTATGAAAATCCTAATCACAGGAGCAAATGGAATGCTTGCTAAAGAAGTAAAGGAAAAATTTAGTGTAGGAAATGAAGTTACATTAACAGATGTTGCAGAATTAGACATCACAAACGAAAAAATGGTTTATGATGTTATTACAAATTTAAAACCAGATTTAATAATAAACTGCGCAGCATATACAGCAGTTGACAAAGCAGAAGAAAATTTAGAATTAGCAGATAGAATAAATGGTGATGGACCAACAAACTTGGCAAAAGCTGCAAAAGCATCAGGAAGTAAACTTGTACATATTTCAACAGACTATGTTTTTGGTGGAGACTTAGATTTATCTAAAGCATACAAAGAAGATGATGAAAAAAGGCCTGTTACAGCTTATGGAATTACAAAATTACATGGTGAGCAAGGCATTCAAAACAATTTAGATGAATACTACATCTTCAGAACAGCTTGGCTTTATGGATTAGGTGGAAATAATTTTGTTAAAACAATGACAAAATTAGGTACAGAGCGTGATGAATTAAGTGTTGTATCAGATCAACATGGAAGCCCTACTTATGCCAAAGATTTAACAGAAATTATTTATCAAGCAGTTAATAAAAAAATACCTTATGGAGTATATAATGCAACAAACGAAGGATTTACAACTTGGTATGATTTCACAAAAGAAATTTTAGATGAACAAGGAATTGAATGTAATGTAAAACCTGTTACAACAGCAGAATATATCGAGATGATGAAAGTAACTCAAGCAAAAAGACCATTTAACTCTCAAATGTCAAAAGATAAATTAAAACAAGCTGGAATTAATGTTCCAGAATGGAAAGATGGACTTAAAAGATATTTAGAGGAGGCCCGCAATGAAAAATAGAAAAGGTATAATACTAGCAGGAGGAAGTGGAACAAGACTATATCCACTAACACTTGCGATTTCAAAACAAATAATGCCAGTATATGATAAACCTATGATTTATTATCCTTTATCTGTTCTTATGGAAGCTGGAATAAGAGAAGTTTTAATTATAACTACTCCACGAGATTCTGAAACATTTAAAAATTTATTACAAGATGGTTCTCAATGGGGAATGAAATTTGAATATAAAGTACAAGAAAAACCTAGAGGATTAGCAGATGCATTCATTATTGGAGCTGAATTTATAGGTCAGGATGATGTTGCAATGATTCTTGGTGATAACATGTTTTATGGTTCTCACTTAACAGAAATGCTAAAAAAAGCAAATGATAGAAAAGAATCAACTATATTTGGATATCAAGTAAAAGACCCAAGAGCTTATGGTGTTGTAGAAATAGATGAAAACGGAAAAGCTATTTCAATAGAAGAAAAGCCAGAAAATCCTAAATCTAATTATGCAGTACCAGGATTATATTTTTATTCAAATGATGTTGTAGAAATTGCAAAAAATGTAAAACCATCTGCAAGAGGAGAAATAGAAATAACATCAATTAATGAAGAATATATGAAACAAAATAGATTATATGTAGAAACTTTTGGAAGAGGAATGACATGGTTTGACACAGGTACACATGATGCTCTTCTAGAAACAGCAAGTTTTGTACAAACTATAGAAAAAAGACAAGGAATGCAAGTTTGCTGTCCAGAAGAAATTGCGTTCCAAAAAGGATGGATAAATAAAGAACAGCTATCAATACTTGCTGATAAATATATGAAAACAGAGTATGGAAAATACTTAAAAGAATTGATAAAATAAATTTTTATGTTGAAAAATTGGAGAGGAATTACAATGGGAAAATTTAAAAGAATAGATACATCAATAGAAGGTGTATGCATAATAGAACCAACAGTATTTGGTGACAATAGAGGTTACTTTATGGAAACATATAGTAAGCCAGATTTTGAAGAAATTGGTTTAAACTACAATTTTGTACAAGACAATCAATCAAAATCTAAAAAAGGAGTATTAAGAGGCTTACATTTTCAAAAAGAAAATACACAAGCCAAACTAGTTAGATGTATAAAAGGTGAGGTTTTTGATGTTGCAGTTGATTTAAGACCTGGAAGCAAAACTTATGGAAAATGGGAAGGAGTAATTCTTTCAGAAGAAAATAAAAAGATGTTTATGATTCCAAAAGGTTTTGCACATGGTTTCTTAGTATTATCAGAAGAAGCAGAATTTAGTTATAAATGTGATGATATATATAACCACGAAGCAGAAGGTGGAGTAAAATGGGATGACCCAGAAATTGCAATAAAATGGCCAATGGGAGATTTAAAAAAAGAAGAATTACTTACATCTGAAAAAGATGCAAAATGGCCTTCACTTGCAGAACTACGTGGAACTAATTTATTTGAGAATTTATAGGAGGAAATATGAAAAATATATTAATAACAGGAGCTGCAGGATTCATAGGAGCAAATTTTGCAGAACTAATGGTAAAAAAATACGAAGGAAAATACAATTTTATAATATTTGACAAATTAACATATGCAGGAAATATGCACAATTTAGACAATATTAAAGACAAAATCACATTTGTACAAGGAGATATATGTGATTTCGATTTTGTAAAAAGCACTTTTGAAAAATACGAAATTGACAGTGTAGTACATTTTGCTGCAGAATCACATGTTGATAATAGTATAAAAAATCCATTTATATTCACACATACAAATGTAATAGGAACACATACTCTATTAGAAGCTGCAAAACAGGTATGGGGAGAAGCAAGTCCAAATAAATTTGTACATATATCTACAGACGAAGTATATGGAACACTAGGAGAAGAAGGATATTTTACTGAAACCTCTCCAATAAAACCAAACAGCCCATATTCAGCTTCAAAAGCTTCATCAGACTTAATAGCACTAGCTTATAGTGAAACATACAAAATGAATGTATCTGTTACTAATTGTTCAAACAATTATGGACCATATCAACATCATGAAAAATTAATTCCACACATGATATCTTTAGCCTTACAAGATAAACCATTACCAGTATATGGAGAAGGTTTAAACATTAGAGATTGGCTATATGTAGAAGACCATTGCGAAGCCATAGATTTAGTTTTACACAATGGAAAAAAAGGAGAAAGATACAACATTGGTGGACACAATGAAAAAAGAAATATAGAAATTGTAAAATTAATATTACAAAGACTTGGAAAACCAGAATCATTAATATCACATGTAGAAGATAGAAAGGGTCATGATTACAGATATGCAATTGATCCAACAAAATTAAAAAATGAATTTGGTTGGGAGCCAAAAACAAAATTTGAAGATGGAATAATTTTAACAATAGATTGGTACTTAGCACATCCAGAATATTTGATGAAATAGTTGTCAACGGGGACGGACCTTTTTGACAACCTAACCATAACAACTTATTTAAATAGATATTTTTAAAGCAGAAACTAACCATTTCTGCTTTTTTACTTGAGGTCGCAATTTGCGACCTCAAGTTTTTTAAAATCCAGATTAAGTTTATGCTTTGTTTTTTTTGTCGAATTGTGTCGAACGATTTTTCTTGACAAAGCCACATTTATATTGTGTCAATGGGGACGGACCTTTTTGACAACCTAACCATAACAAATTATTTAAATAGACGTTTTTAAGCAGAAATTAATCATTTCTGCTTTTTTTACTTGAGGTCGCAATTTGCGACCTCAAGTTTTTTAAAATCTAGATTAAGTTTATGCTTTGCTTTTTTTGTCGAATTGTGTCGAACGATTTTTCTTGACAAAGCCACATTTATATTG
>CAMIVO010000077.1 GCA_946401865.1 uncultured Clostridia bacterium | reverse complement strand
GTTGTTAACAAATTTGTAATATTGTTAACAAGTAGGATAAAGAAAAATAGTAATTTATAGTTATGATTGGAGGAAATATAAATGTTAAGTATTGATGATTTTGATAAAGTAGATATGAGAGTCGGTACAATTATTGAGGTAGGAATTAATAAGAGAGCAAGAAATCCAGCATATAAATTAAAAATCGATGTTGGTGAAGAAATTGGAATAAAAACATCTTCTGCACAAATAACAGACTTATATTCTATGGAAGAATTAGTAGGAAAGCAAGTGATAGTTGTTATAAATTTTGAACCAATAAGAATAGCAGATGTGAAAAGCGAAGTTAGAATATTAGGAGTTGATACTAAAGAAGGCTGTGTAATTCTTAATCCAGAAAGAAAAGTAGAGAATGGAAGTAAAATATTTTAGAACTATAACTTACAATAAGTCGAGATAATTAAGAATAGTAATTTATCGCTTGTTCGTAAAATAAGTAATATTGTAAACAAATTAGGTAAAAAATAGTAATTTCTAAGGCGAAATTTAATTATTCAACCATTAGTTGATATAAAAAATACCCCACTCAACCAATGGTATGTGTACTTTTTAATAATAATATTTTACACTTAATTTGAAGGAGGTAAAGAGATATGGATCAGATTAAAATTGGAAAATTTATAGCTGAATGCAGAAAGAAGAATAACTTAACACAAATGCAACTTGCAGAAAAATTAAATATAACAGATAGAGCTATATCAAAATGGGAAAATGGAAAAGCAATGCCTGATTCATCAATAATGTTAGATTTGTGTAATGAACTTAAAATAAGTGTAAATGAATTGTTAAGTGGGGAGGTATTAGAAATGAATAGTTATAATGTAAAATTAGAACAAAATTTAATTGAGATGGTTAAACAAAAGGAACAATCAGATAAAAGATTATTAACGATAGAAATTGTAATAGGATTATTAATAAGTATTGTATTTTTTGCATTAATTATAATTGCTTCATTGGTAGAAATGGAGGATTGGCTAAGAACAACACTTATTTTAACTGGTTTTATACCATTTATAATAATGATACCATTTGCAATACGAATTGAGCAAACAGCAGGATATTATGAATGTCAAAAATGTCATCATAAATATATTCCAAAATATTCAAGTGTATTATGGGCTATGCATGTAAATAGAACAAGATATATGAAATGTCCAAAATGCAACCAAAGAAGTTGGCAGAAAAAGGTAATAACTAAAGAATAGGAGGAATATATGATGAAATATATTAAAGAAAATTGGATTTTTTTCGCGTTTATGATTTTAATATGTATTGTAGGAGGGTATTTTACTACAATATATACATTAGAAACATTTGACCAAAGTATGATTGAAGATACAATAAAACAAGTTGGATCAAAAGAATTATTTATTGGTATATCGGTAGCACAAGCATCTTTATATGGGGCAATATTTGCAGGAATAGGAATAATATTATCTAATAAGATAGGTTTATGGAAAAAGTTTGAAGTAAATAAAAAAGCTATATTAGGTGTTGTTATTATCTCAATTATTGGAGGTTTAAGCTTAAGTATAGTTGATAGATATGTATTTGGGAGTTTTATTGATCCTGTATTACATAGTTACGATAATAAACCTACTATTGAATATACTATTGCAACATTTACCTATGGTGGTGTATATGAAGAAATATTAATGAGATTATTTTTAATGTCATTATTCTCTTGGATTATAGCTAAAATATTTTACAGAAAAGAAAAAGAGATACCTGTAAAAGTATTTATAATATCAAATATAATAGCTGCTTTACTATTTGCAATAGGACATATACCTGCAAATATTCAAACATTTGGATATGTTGATGCTCTTATACTATTTAGATGTTTTTTTATGAATGGAGCATTTGGTATAGCTTTTGGATGGCTATATAGAAAGTATGGAATTGGATATTCAATGCTTGCACATTTTGGAGCACATTTAATATCTAAAATAATATGGTTATTATTTATCTAACTTGTACAGAATATTTTGGTGTTGTTAATAAATTAAGTAATATTGCGTACAAGTTGAATTAAAAATAGGTGGGATAATAAATATGTTTAAATGGATTAAAGAAAATAAAATAGTTATAATAATGATGTTAATATTTGAAACAGTTGCTTTATCTTTATTCTTATCAACCAAAAATTTATTTTATTTATTAAATTTTAATTATATAGGTATATGTGTTTCAATTGGAATTTATCTAATGTCACATAAGGTAAAATATGCTAGAAACTTTGTACAATTTGGCGTTGGACTATATATGCTTATATATTTAGGGGTTATTTGTAGAGAAAATATGCAGATTGAAGGATTTTGGTATTATCTATTTTTAGGTGTATTTGAAGCAGCAACAATACATTATTTTGTAGCAAAAATAGCTGGACCTCTGTTCTTTGGAAGAGGTTGGTGTGGATATGCTTGTTGGACTGGTATGATATTAGATTTACTACCATACAAGACACCAAAATCTGATAGAAAAAAACTAGGTTGGATTAGATATATTGTATTTTTATTATCATTAACATTTGTATCTTCTTTATTTATTTTTAAAGTTGAAAATATAGAGAATATA
Source organism: uncultured Clostridia bacterium (assembly GCA_946401865.1). Lineage (GTDB taxonomy): Bacteria > Bacillota > Clostridia > TANB77 > CAG-508 > CAG-269. Next base: position 1,458 of record CAMIVO010000077.1, on the reverse strand, counting down.
ATGTTTTGGTCATTCTTAATAGGAAATATAATATATTACATTTTGGGAATTTTATTAGCATTTATATTTAAAGATAATAGAGCATTTTGTAAATATATTTGTCCTATAACGGTGTTTTTAAAGCCTGCAAGCTATTTTTCATATTTAAGAGTAAAATGTGATAAAAGCAAATGTATAAATTGTAAAAAATGTATTAAAAGTTGTCCAATGAATGTTGATATGTTGAATGATTCAAGAAAAAGAAGATACGGAACAGAATGTATTTTATGTGGTAATTGTATTAGAAATTGTCCTAAAAATGCTTTAGATATAAAACATTAAATAATTGTAAGATTAAAATATTCAGAACAAGTAAAAAATTCTAGCTTGTTAACAATACTTTGGTATTGTAAACAAAAAAACAAATAGGACTAATGATGAGTTGCCATTATTAGTCTTTTATTATATAATTTGTATAACAGATTGTAATATTGCGTAAAAATAATATATAGTTTAGTTAATGTTAATAAAATATTACAAAATAGCTTATTGCAACTCAAAGTTGCAAAGAAATTTTAAGTTGCAAATGTAAGTTGGTAGAAAACTATGCACCGCAACTTTAAAATGGATTATAGGAGGTGCATAAAAATGAGTTTATCAGAAAACTTACAAAATTTAAGAAAAATTAAAAATATGTCACAGGAGGAACTAGCTGAAAAGTTAAATGTATCAAGACAGGCTGTCTCAAAATGGGAAAGTGGAAATGGTTATCCAGAAACGGAAAAAATTATTTCTATATGTGAAATATTTAATTGTAGTATGGATCAATTAGTAAAAGGTAAAATTTCAAATGATATTAAGTCAGAAAAAAATAATTATGATTTAATAATGACGAAAGCAGCAAAAGGAATTGCATTAGGTGTTGCAGTAATTTTATTAGGAGTATCTATTATGCTAACTATATTAGGATTTGCTTCTAATGAACAAGCAGAAGAACAATACGCTTTAATTGGGGTTATTGCAGTATTAATAGGAGTGGTATTTGCAGTACCATTATTTATAATACACGGTACAAAGATAAAAAATTTTAAAAAGAAAAATCCTAAAATTGCAAATGTATATTCAGAAGATGAGGTAGAAGAAGGTAATTCTAAATATACAAAATATCTTGCGATTGGAATTTCTATTATACTTTTAGGTGTAGTAATAATGATGTTATTACTAGGATTGAAAACATTTAGAGAAGAAAGTACTTTACCAGTTGCTACTTTAATGTATTTTGTTACAATAGGAGTTTTACTTGTTATATATTCTGATAAAATGAAGGAAAAATTTGATATAGAAAAATACAATAATGAAAATACAGAAGAATACAAAATAATAGAAAACAAAATTGGAAGAATATGTGGAGTTATAATGTTAACAACAACAATTATTTTCTTGGTATGGGGATTTACCTTAAATATGTGGTACATAAAT
>CAMIVO010000076.1 GCA_946401865.1 uncultured Clostridia bacterium | reverse complement strand
AATTCAGGTGAAGACATTTCTTTAATTTTATTTAATTTCATTAATTTTCACCCTCCTCGATAGTTTTTTTAACGAATTTTGTTCTTACAGGTAATTTGTTTGCAGCTAAACGTAAAGCTTCTCTTGCAGTTTCTTCTGAAACTCCTGCAACTTCGAACATTATTCTTTCTGGTTTTACAGCTGCAACCCAGAATTCTGTATTTCCTTTACCTTTACCCATACGAGTTCCTGCTGGTTTTCTTGTAATTGGTTTGTCTGGGAATATTTTAATCCAAACTCTACCATCTCTTTTCATATAACGAGTCATTGCAACTCTGGCTGCTTCTATTTGATTTCCTGTAATTAAACCTGCATCAACAGCTTGTAATCCGTACTCTCCATAAGAAACAACATTACCTCTAGTTGCTCTACCTCTATTTCTACCTTTTTGTACTTTTCTATGTTTTGTTCTTTTTGGCATTAATGGCATTATTGTTCTCCTCCTTCCATTTTTTTAGTTGGAAGAACTTCTCCTTTATATATCCAAACTTTTACTCCGATTTTTCCATATGTAGTATTTGCTTCTGCAAATCCATAATCAATATCAGCTCTTAAAGTTTGTAATGGAATATTTCCTTCTTTATAGAATTCAGTTCTTGCCATATCTGCTCCACCAAGTCTTCCTGATACTGCAGTTTTAATACCTACAGCTCCTGATTTTAATGTTTTTTGCATACATTGTTTCATGGCACGTCTGAATGAAATTCTTCTTTCTAGTTGTGAAGCAATATCTTCAGCAACAAGTGTTGCATCCATACTTGGATTTTTTACTTCAACAATATTTAAATTTACATCTTTTCCAATTAATTTTTTAATATCTAATCTTAATGCTTCTGCTCCAGCTCCACCTTTTCCAATTAGTATACCAGGTTTTGCTGTATAAACATTAACTTTAACTGATTTTGCAGTTCTTTCAATTTCAATACTTGCAATACCAGCTTCATATTCTTTTTTCTTTAAAAATTTACGTATTTTTTGATCTTCTACTAAATAATCTGCAAAATTTTTGTCATCAGCATACCATTTAGATTTCCAATCTTTAATTACGCCTAATCTAGCACCTAGTGGGTGTACTTTTTGTCCCATAAGATTTTAAGCCTCCTTTTCCTCTAATTTAATTGTTATATGACTTGTTCTTTTTCTTATTCTTACTGCTGAACCTTTTGCAGCTGGTCTAATTCTTTTTAGAGTTGGACCTTGATTTGCATAGATTTCAGAAATATATAATTTTTCATGTTTCATATCATGATTATTTTCAGCATTAGCAATTGCTGATTTTAGAAGCTTTTCGATAATTTCTGAAGATGCTTTTGGTGTAAACTTAACTATTGCTAAAGCTTCATCTACATTTTTTCCTCTAATTAAATCTGCAACAATTTTAACTTTTCTAGCTGAAATTCTTGCATATTTTAGAGTTGCTTGAGCTGTTTTTACTTCTTCTTCCATTTTACTATCCTTTCTTAATTATTATTTAATATATATCTGCACGAACTATTTCTTTGTAGTTTTTTCTCCTGCATGACCTTTAAATGTTCTAGTAGGAGCAAATTCTCCTAATTTATGACCGATCATTTCTTCAGAAACATATACAGGAACATGTTTTCTTCCATCATGAACTGCTATAGTATGACCAACCATTTCTGGGTATATTGTAGAAGCTCTAGACCATGTCTTAATAACTTCTTTTTTGTTCTCGGCATTTAAAGCATCAATTCTTTTCTTTAATTCTGGTGCTATATAAGGTGCCTTTGGCTCTTTTCTTTTATTAAGATCTTTTTGTGCATTTTCCTTTTTTGCCATTTTTAATCTCCTTTCTTAATTTTATATTTTATGTTTTATCATCATTCTTCTTTTGCACTTTCGCCTTTTTCAAAAAACATGAAATGTTTTTTGGTCTCCAGTGCATAAGTTATCTCTAATGTTTTAAGTCCTTTCGAACTTAAAACCTAAGAGCTTTTGCACTTTCGCCTTTTTCAAAAAACATTTTATGTTTTTTGGGCTCCAGTGCATAAGTTATCTCTAATGTTTTAAGTTCTTTCGAACTTAAAACCCAAGAGCTAACTTTATTTTCTTCTCTTAACTATAAATTTATTTGTTTGTTTCTTTTTGTTTCTTGTCTTGTATCCAAGAGCTGGTTTACCCCAAGGTGTTAATGGTCCTGCATGACCAACTGGAGCTCTACCTTCACCACCACCATGTGGGTGATCTACTGGGTTCATAACTGATCCACGTACTTCTGGTCTCCATCCCATGTTTCTTTTTCTTCCTGCTTTACCAAGTTTTACATTTCCGTGATCTGAGTTACCTATAACTCCTATTGTAGCTCTACAATTTGCAAGAACTAATCTCATTTCTCCTGATGGAAGTCTTACGTGTGCATATTTTCCTTCTTTTGCCATTAATTGTGCACTTTGTCCTGCTACTTTAACAAGTTTTCCACCTTGACCTGGATTTAATTCTATGTTGTGGATTAAAGTACCAACTGGTATAGAATTTATTTCCATACAGTTTCCTGGTTTTATATCTGCTGATTTTCCAGATATTACTTTATCTCCATCTGTTAATCCTTGTGGTGCTAATATATATGCTTTAACTCCATCTGTATATTCTATTAAAGCTATATTTGCACTACGATTTGGATCATATTCGATTCCAATTACTGTTGCTTCCATATCGTCTTTTTGACGTTTGAAATCAATTATTCTATATTTTTGTCTATTTCCTCCACCTTGATGACGTACTGTTATTCTACCATAACTATTTCTTCCTGCTTTTTCTTTTTTTACTGTTAATAAAGATTTTTCAGGTGTCTTTTTTGTTATTTCATTGTAGTCTAGTACTGTCATGTTTCTTCTTGAAGGTGTATATGCTTTAAATTTTTTTGTACTCATTTCTTTCTCCTTTTTAATAATTATTAACGGATATTTTCCTGCTCCGTATGCAGTTAAAATTTATTTTCCTGGTTTTTTCCAGATATTTTTCATAATTGTCGTTATTCTACAGATTTTATATCTCCCTCTCGTAATTCTGTTTTTGCTATTAAATTCTCTACCATTATTTGTATTTCCCTTAACATGGTTATATCTCCACTATCAACCGGGCTGCATTTTTCCAATATTGTGCAAGATCCTTTAAACTTGTTTAGTGCATCTTTCCATTCCATTAAATCACGAGCTCTTTTTTCCTGTTGTTTCTCATTTTCAAAATTAGCTAACATTGTATTAACTAATTCTTCTAACTTCTTTTTTGCTTGTAACATATCAGTTGGTACATCAACTCCAGTATTAGCTGGCATAGAATTACGTAACGAATCAATAGCATTTTTTATTTCTTCTATGCCTTTAATCTGCAAATAATCAAACTTTTTAATAGTTTCTTCAAAATCATTTATTGAGTCTTCTATCCATTTCTTAAAATAGTTGTCATATCCTTTTTCAGTAACATATGCTTGCTTTAGAAGGTATAACGTAGCCTCCATTTTATTAAAAAAATCAATCAAATCATTTGGATTCCCTAAACTACTTGTGAATTCACTCATATTTTATTTCCTCCTACACCCCGCTAAATTCGTCTATTGAATCTTTGAATTTCTTTGTTCCTTTTGTTTCTTTTCCGCCTTTAGCTAAATATGTAGAAGTTTTTGGATCTGTATCTATTGTAACTATTGCTTTTTTCCAATCTGATGTCATTCCTTGATGATATCCTACTCTTTTCTTTTTTCCTTTTACCATCATTGTATTAACATTTAATACTTTTACATTAAAAAGTTTTTCAACAGCGTTTGCTATTTCAACTTTTGTTGCTTTTTTGTTAACTTTGAATGTGTATTTTCCGTCTTGAAGACCATTGTTACTTTTTTCTGTAACGATTGGTGCTATTATAATTTCTTCTGCTACCATAATTATGCATACACCTCCTCTAATTTCTTAACAGTATCAAGTGTTAAAACTAAATTTGTATATTTTAATAAATCATATACATTTATATTGTTTGCAAGTATTGCTTTTGCATCTTTAATATTTCTTGTAGAAGCTTCAACATTTAAATTCTTTGCTGGTAATATAACTAATGTTTTTCCTTCTAATTTTAAATCTGCAAATGCTTTTACCATTGATTTTGTTTTAATTTCTGATAATTCTAATTTATCAACAACTTTTAATTGGTTTTCTAATACTTTAGAACTTAATACTGATCTTATTGCTAATTGTCTTTCTTTTTTATTTACACTATATCTGTATGAACGTGGTTTTGGTCCTAATGCAATACCACCCTTAATCCATTGTGGTGCTCTAATTGAACCTTGTCTTGCACGTCCTGTTCCTTTTTGTCTCCATGGTTTTCTTCCACCACCACGAACTTCTGCTCTTGTTTT
>CAMIVO010000075.1 GCA_946401865.1 uncultured Clostridia bacterium | reverse complement strand
TGGTGAGCCAGGAGGGGTTCGAACCCCCGACCCCAGGCTTAGAAGGCCTGTGCTCTATCCAACTGAGCTACTGACCCATATCAAATCGACATAGAATATAATAACATAAAATCTATGCAAAGTCAAGTGAAAAAAATAAATTTTGTGAATATTTTGTGAAATATATTTACTTTACGTTTTTTAAATGATAATATAAGTGCATAATTAGAAGATTAGGAGGAGAAGCAAAGTGATTGAAGTAAAGAATGTTACTAAAAAGTATGGAAGCTTTGTAGCCGTAGACGATATTAGTTTTACTATTAATGATGGTGAAGTTGTTGGTTTTCTTGGACCAAATGGGGCTGGAAAAAGTACTACTATGAATATGATTACAGGGTATATTGAACAATCAGAAGGAGAAATTTTAGTAAATGGCTATGACACAATAAAAAAATCTAAAAAAGCAAAAGGACAAATTGGATATATGCCAGAAGGAGTGCCTCTTTACAACGATTTAACAGTAAAAGAATTTGTAACATATATGGCCGAATTACATAAGGTAGACAGAAAAATAAAAAAACAAAAAGTTCAAGAGGCATTAAAAAAAGTTGGCTTAGAAGAAATGCAAAATAAGCTTATAAAAAATTTATCAAGAGGACAAAAACAAAGAGTAAGTTTGGCAGGAACAATAGTATTTGAACCTAAAATATTAATTTTAGATGAACCAACAGTTGGTTTAGACCCAAAACAAATTACGGAAATAAGAAGTTTAATTAAAAACCTAGGAAAAAAACATACTGTTATTTTAAGTTCACATATTTTGTCAGAAGTCAGTCAAATATGTGATAGAGTAATTATTATAAATAAAGGAAAGATAGTTGCAATAGATACACCTGAGAATCTAGAGAAAAAAGTATCTAATAGTAATACACTTTATGTTACAGTAGAAGATCCAAACAATAAAGTAGAAAATATTAAAATAGATGGAATTACAGAAATTAAATTGTTAAAGAACAATGAAGATGGAACAAAACAATATGAAATAAGAGCAAAGGAAAATATTAATCTAAATAAATTAGTATTTAGCGAATTTGCTAAAGAAAACATTACTATTTTTGAAATGAAAAAGCCAGAAGCAACGTTAGAAGATGCATTTATGAAAATTATTAAAGAGGGAGATGATAAATAATGGGAGCAATAATAAAAAAAGAATTAAAAAATTATTTTTTATCACCAATAGGCTATGTATTTATAGGGCTATTTCTAATAATGTTTAGTATATTTTTCTATATAGATGTATTTAAATATCAAAGTACAAATTTTGAATATATATATTATTCAGGGGCAACTATATTGACATTTATTGTACCAATTCTTACTATGAGAACAATAGCAGAAGAAAGAAAAAATGGAACAGAACAACTATTACTTACTTCGCCAATTAGTATATCTAAATTGATAATTGGTAAATTTATTGCAGCAACTTTGATTGTTATTATTACAGAAATATGTACTTTTATGTATTTTGCAATATTAAGCTATTTTGGAAAACCACATATTAAAGCAGCATTAGTTACAATGCTAGGATTTACATTACTAGGCATGAGTTACATATCTTTTGGAATTTTAGCATCAAGCATAACAGAAAATCAAATTGTTGCAGGAATTATAACTGTAGGCTTTTTAATATTAACATGGTTTTTACCACAATTTAGTTCAGTATTTACTAATTTTTCATTAATTAATATATTTGCAAAGTTCCCTAGAGGACAAATTGATATTGCAGATACTGTTACATTTATAACATTTACTATTATGTGCTTAACTTTAACAATAACATTTATGCAAAGAAGAAAACTTGTAAAGTAAAAGGAGGGAGATTTTAATTGAAAGAAAACAAAAAAGAAAAGAGCTTAATTAAAGAAAAAGAAGTAAATAAATTTATCAAAATGATAAAGAAAAGATGGCTAGTTAATGGAACCAAAACGATTTTACTTGTTGCAATTATTATTGTTATTTTTATTGCAATAAATGGTTTTATGCAAAAACTTAATTTAACACCACTTGATTTTAGCCAAGATAAAATAAATACTTTAACTCAAGAGAGCAAAGAAAAAGTAAAGAGTATAGATAAGGATATAAATATATTTTTTATTGGATATGATGACGAAGATTCTAATGTAGAACTTGCAAAGCAGTATAATAAAGCAAATGAAAAAATTAAAGCAGAAGCTATAGATATAAATAATAGACCAGATTTAGCTCAAAAGTATCAGATAGATAAGGATTCGAAAGGCATTATTGTTGAGTGCGGTGAAAAATCAAAAGTTTTAAATGATAGAGATTTACTTACGTTTGATACCTCAACATATGAAACCATAAATATAGCTGAAGAAAAACTAACAAGTTCTATTATGTCTGTTATAAGTGATAAAATACCAAATATATATTTTTTAGACGGATATAGTGATTTTTTTGCATTACAAACAAACATGAATTATTTAAATGCGTTTTTTGCAAATGAAGTAAGTGAAGTGAAGAATTTAAATGTTTTAACAACAGGTAGTATTCCAGAAGATTGTGATACATTAGTTATTACAACACCTACAAAAGATTTTGATAATATTGCAACAGATGCTATAATTAAATATATAAATTCAGGAAAAAATATTTTATGGCTTAATGCAGCACAAGCACAAAATATAGATTTAACTAATGTTAACAAAATATTAAGTTTATATGCTATCAATCCATTTGAAATGGGTGTAATAAGGGAAACTAATTCAGATAATATGTTATCAGATACATTAGGGAATTCAATACCAGATATTATTATTCCAAAAACACAATATTCTGATATACTTAAGGATGTATATAATAGTACAGGTGCGGTTTTTGTAAATGCTACTAAAATAAATATTAATGAAGACAAATTAGAAGAACAAAAAGTAGAGAAAAAAGAATTATTAAATACAACAGAAGGAGCATACTTTAGAACTAATTTTAATAATATACAAGATAAAAAATCAGAAGAAGAGGAATCAAAAGCTTTTGTAGTGGGAGCTGAGTTGAAAAAAACAATAAAAGAGGCTGATGAAGAAAATAACCAAAAAGCAGTGGTATCTAAATTGATAATATTTGGAGAGAATTATTTTATTTCAGATTATCCAATGATACAAGAAACCACTACTCCAAGTATTCAGTATGGTAAAAACAAAGATGTAATTTTAAATTCTTTAGCATATTTAGTAGATAGACCCGAAGATATAACAGCAAGAAAAAGTACTGGAACGGTAATATATACTGCAACAGCAAAACAGGATAGAAACGTAAGAATAATCATATTTGCAGTTCCATTATTAATAATTTTTATAGGAATTATTGTATGGCAAATAAGAAGAAGAAAAAAATAAAAATATAAATAAAAGCCTTATATTTAGAATATACTAAATAGGGGCTTTTTTTATGATTGTTTTTACAATTATTGGTGCATTAATAGGTGCAGGATTTGCATCACGGTCAAGAAATATATTTATTTTTTTATAGATATGGAGTTAAGGGAATATATGGCCTTTTTTTATGTAGTATTTTAATTGGAACAATAATTTACAAAACATTAAAAATTACTTATCAAAAAAACATAACCACATATAAAGATTTCCTAGAGATTATTACTCCTGGATACAATAATAAAAAATCTTTTAGTTTGCCTAATATTACAAATATTATTATAAATATTTTTTTATTAATAACTTTTTTTATAATGGTTTCTGGATTTGGAGCATATTTTAGTCAAGAGTATCGGAATAAACAAATTATTCGGAGCATTTTTGCTTGCAATAACCTGCTTTATTGTGTTTTGTGGGGATATAAAAAATATTGCAAAAATAAATAGTATTATTATTCCTATTTTAATTTATTTTACTTTATATGTAGGAATTCTAAATTTAAAATATATAAATTTAGGCTCATTTGAAAACACATTAAATAAAACAAATGGAATATCTTGGGCAGTTCAGTCAATACTGTATGCTAGTTATAATATGATTTTAGTAATTCCAGTTTTAATAACTTTAAAAGATTTTATAAAGAGTAAAAAGCAAATATTTATTGTAGCTATAATTGCATCTTGTATCATTTTCATATTATCATCAATTATTTTCTCATTATTAACTGATATAAATATTGATTTTTCATCTTTAGAAATGCCTGTAGTCTATGTAATAAAGAATAAATTTTCTAATTTAAGTTTGATATATGGGTTGATAATTTTAATTGCTATTTTTACAACAGCAGTTTCAATAGGGGCAAGCTTTTTAAATAATGTAAGTAAAAATAAAAAAGATTACAGAATTAAAGCTTTGATAATGTCTGTTGCAAGTGTAATTATTTCAAATATAGGATTTTCTAATTTGGTGAAGATTTTATTTCCAATGTTTGGATATATGGGGATTTTGCAAATTTTATTAATAGTTACAATTCACGGTTTATTATAAATTAGCCCTGCCTAAAGTTTATATATTTA
>CAMIVO010000074.1 GCA_946401865.1 uncultured Clostridia bacterium | reverse complement strand
AATAAATATATAAACTTTAGGCAGGGCTAATTTATAATCAACCGTGAATTGTAACAAATTAGTTCATCTCAACTTTACCAATAATATCATTTACATCAGAAATGTTATATTTTTTCATATACTCTTCTATACCTTTTACGGTTTTTGGAGCAACATAAGGATCAATAAAGTTTCCGCTTCCAATTGATACTGCAGTTGCACCTGCAAGCATAAATTCTATTGCATCCTCTCCAGATACAATTCCTCCTAAACCTAAAATTGGAATTTTTACTTTTTGAGCAACTTGATAAACCATTCTTACAGCAACAGGTTTAATTGCAGGTCCTGAAAGTCCACCTGTATTATTAGCTAAAACTGGTCTACGTTTATCAATATCTATTTTCATACCCATTAATGTATTAATTAAAGATACTCCATCTGCACCTGCATCTTCTACAGCTTTTGCAGTTTGGGTTATATCTGTAACATTTGGTGTTAATTTAACAATAAGTGGCTTATCTATAACTTTTCTACATTTTTCTGTAACTTCTTTAACACCTTCATATGTATTTCCAAAAGCCATACATCCTGCTTTTACATTTGGGCATGATAAATTTATTTCAACACCATCAATATCTAACTTATTTAAAAATCTACATGCTTCAACATAATCTTCAACAGTACTTCCAAATGTATTAACAATTATTTTTGTATCAAACTTTTTTAAAAATGGTAAATCATATTCTGCAAAATATTCTAATCCTTTATTTTCCAATCCTATAGCATTAAGCATCCCAGCAGATGTTTCACAAACTCTTGGTGCTTTATTTCCAGTTTTAGGTCTTAAAGATGTTCCTTTTGTGCAAATAGCTCCTATTTCTCCTAAATCATAGAATTCACTAAATTCTCTACCATATCCAAAAGTTCCTGATGCAACTGTTACTGGATTTTTTAACTTTATTCCACCTAAATTAACTTCTAAATTCATAATTCTTACTCCTTTTTTTTCATTAGGGACTGTCCCGAATGCAAAATTTAAAACTCTACAAAACTTGAATCAAACACTGGTCCCGTCTTACAAACATAAACATAACTTGGATTATCTTTTGGACTACTTGCTGTTTTTACAGCACATCCTAAGCATACTCCCATACCACATCCCATTTTTTCTTCTAAAGAAACTTGTGCTGGAATACCTGTTTCTTCTGCTAATTTTTTTACAGCTCTAAGCATTGGAAGTGGACCACATGCATATATACTATCTATTTTTCCTTTTTCTATATCTTCTTTTAAGAAATTAATTGCAAATCCATTTTTTCCATAGCTTCCGTCATCTGTTGCTAAAACTAATTCATCAGATATATTTTTAAATTCTTCTTCTAGTAAAACAAATTCTTTATTTCTGAATCCTAAATATGTAGTAACATTTTTTCCGTCATTTTTTGCTTCTTTTGCAAGTTCATATAATGGAAATACTCCAATTCCTCCACCTATTATTGCAAGATTTTGGTATTTTGAATAATCAAATTGTCCATTTCCAAGTGGTCCAATAATATCTATTTCATCTTCAACTTGCTTTTTTGATAAAATTTCTGTTCCTTTACCTTTTACTTGAAAAATAAATTCTAGTATACCATTCTCCTTATCCATATTATAAATACTAATTGGTCTTCTTAAAAATGGTTCTACTTGGTCACTTACCCTTATTTCTATAAAATGACCTGGTTTTGAAATATCTACTATTTCTTTTGCTTTAACAGAAAATTTGAATACATCTTTCTTTAAAGCTTCCTTTTTGATTAATTTTGCCTTTACATTTACTGGCATAATTTTACCTCCTTTTTATTTATTTTTAATTGCTTCATTTAATTCGTCTCTCATATGTATTGCCTCTGCTCTAGTTGCTTCACCATATTGTTCTTCTGTAAATTTATCTTTCCATTTATCTGATTTATATGCACACATTAGACTTCTTGAAGCATTTACAATTCCACCTAATCCATTTTTGTCAAATGCTAAAGCAATATCTTCTGCCTTTCCACCTTGTGCACCATAACCAGGAATTAAGAAAAATGTGTGTGGCATAAGCTCTCTTAATTCTTTTAATTGTGTAGGATATGTTGCTCCAACTACTGCTGCAACAGAACTATATCCATGTTCTCCTATTAATTCTTCTCCCCATTTTTCAACTAATTTTCCAACTTTTTCATATATTCTTTCACCATCAATTGTTGTCAAATCTTGAATTTCTCCTGATGATTTATTTGAAGTTTTTACTAATACAAAAATACCTTTATTATATTCTTTACAATCCTCTACAAAAGGACTTACGCAATCTGTTCCCATATATGGATTTACTGTTAAAAAATCTATATCAAATATACCTATTTTTTCACCATTAATCTCATTTTTTCCTAAATATGCATTAGAATATCCTCTAGAAGTAGACCCAATATCTCCTCTTTTAGCATCTACCATTACAATCATACCTTTTTCTTTACAATAGTCAATCATTTGCTTAAGAACTTTTATTCCTTCTATTCCATACATTTCAAAATAAGCACTTTGAAGTTTTACAGCTGGAACAATGTCATATGTAGCATCAATCAATGTTTTACAATATTCAAGCATTGCATCACACATACCCTTAATATCTGTACTATATTTGATTTTTACACAATTAGGTACCATATCATATCTAGTATCTACACCTATTACAGTTGGGTTCTTTTTTTCAATTATTTTTTCTATTAAAATATCTATTATTTTTTTCATTTATAACTTTCCTCTTTTCAATTTTTTACAATATATCACATTGATTACAAAAATGTCAATAGCCTATTTGGTGACGGCCTATTTGGTGACGGCCTATTTGGTGACGGGGATTAAATAGGATTTTTTATTATATCTTATTTTGTGACAAAGATAAGCCAAAAAATCCTATTTAATCCCCGTCACCAAATAGGCCCTTGTCACCAATCAGCCAACAAAAAAGCAAGTTATGCACTTGCTTTTTCTTCTCTGAATATAACTTCTGGCTTTTCTTTGTTTTCTACAACAGCCTTTGTTATTATACATTTTTCTATTTTATCATTTGATGGAATTTCATACATTATGTCTGTCATAATTTCTTCTATAATTGAACGAAGCCCTCTTGCTCCGGTTTTTAATTCAATTGCTTTATCTACAATTGCTTCTAATGCTTCGTCATTTATTTCTAGTTCTACTCCATCTATTTCAAATAGTTTTTTATACTGTTTTACAAGCGCATTTTTTGGTTCTACTAAAATTTTCTTTAATGCATTTTTATCTAATTCCCTTAGTGTTGTAATAATTGGAAGTCTACCTATAAACTCTGGAATTAAACCATATTTTAATAAATCCTGTGGTAATAATTCTTCGAAAATTTTATATTTATCTATATTTTTATTAGATTGAAGTGATGTTCCAAATCCTATTGTTTTCTTTCCTGTTCTATTTCTAATAATTTCATCTAATCCTTCAAATGCACCACCACATATAAACAATATATTTGATGTGTTTATTTGTATTAAATCTTGATGTGGATGTTTTCTTCCTCCTTGAGGTGGAACAGATGCAACAGTTCCTTCAATAATTTTAAGTAATGCTTGTTGAACACCTTCACCACTAACATCTCTTGTGATTGATAAATTTTCAGATTTTCTTGTTATTTTATCTATTTCATCTATATATACTATTCCACGTTCTGCTTTTTCTACATCTCCATCTGCTGCTTGAATAAGCTTTAATAAAATGTTTTCAACATCTTCTCCAACATATCCAGCTTCTGTAAGTGTTGTAGCATCAGCAATTGCAAATGGAACTTTAAGCATTCTAGCAAGCGAACTTGCTAGAAGTGTTTTTCCACATCCTGTAGGTCCTAATAACATTATATTGCTTTTTTTGATTTCTACATCATTTTTCTTATCTTTATTGTTTTTCTCATAATTAATTCTTTTATAGTGATTGTAAACTGCAACTGATAGAACTTTTTTTGCTTTATCTTGACCTATAACATAGTCATCTAAAAATTCTTTTATCTCTTTTGGTGTAGGAATATTATTATCATCACTAAGAGTATATCTTTCTACTTCCTCATCAAGAAGTCCTTCTTCTTCAAGAACAGCATTACATAAGCTTATACATTCGTCACATATATATACTCCAGGTCCAGCTACTATTTTACGCACACTAGCTTGTGGTTTTCCACAAAATGAACAATATACGTTCTTTATAGTATCATTATTATTTTTTGGCATTTAATTCTCCTTCTTTATTTTCTTTTATATAGAATTTCGTCAATTAACCCATACTCAAGAGCCTCTTCAGCTGTCATATAATTATCACGTTCTGTGTCTTGCATAACTTGTTCAATAGGTTTTCCGGTTCTGTCTGCTAAAATTTTTGTTAATCTTTCTCTTGTTTTAATCATTTGCTCTGCATGAATTTTTATATCTGTAGTCTGACCAGAAATTCCTCCACCTGCAATTAATGGTTGGTGAATTAATATTTCTGCATTAGGCATAGCAAATCTTTTTCCTTTTTCTCCATTTGCTAAAAGAACAGCTCCAAAACTTGCAGCTAATCCAACACAAAATGTTGATACTGGACATTTTATGTAGTTCATTGTATCTACAATTGCTAATCCATCTGTAACACTTCCACCAGGTGAATTTATATAAAAGTAAATTTCTTTATCTGGATCTTCTGACTCTAGAAATAACATTTGTGCTATTATTAAGCTTGCTGTTGTGCTATTTACATCTTCTCCTAAAAATATTATTCTGTCCTTTAATAGTCTTGAAAATATGTCATAAGAACGTTCTCCTTTACTGGTTTGTTCTATGACATAAGGTACTAGGCTGTTTTTTTCTAACATAATTTTCCTCCTTATTGCTCTCATTAAATTCCAAATATTGCTGTGTTAAAATTTTCTTTAAAAATCCTCTACCACAGGCATACT
>CAMIVO010000073.1 GCA_946401865.1 uncultured Clostridia bacterium | reverse complement strand
GATGTTGCAAATCTACCACCATCTAATTGTACCATTGGTCTTAAATCTGGTGGAATAACAGGTACAACATTCATAATCATCCATTCAGGTCTATTTCCTGATATTCTAAATGATTCAACAGTATCTAATCTTTTTACTATTTTTGCCTTTTTTTGTTCACTAGCTTTTTCTAGTTCTTTTCTTAATGATTTAGCAAGCTTCTCTAAATCTATTTCTTCTAGAAGAGTTCTAATAGCCTCTGCTCCCATTCCAGCTTTAAATGAACCTTTTCCATATTTTTCTACTGCTTCATGATATTCTTTTTCTGTTAAACATTGGCATTTTTCTAGACCTGATGTTCCTTTATCTGTAACAATGTATAATGCAAAATATATAACTCTCTCTAAATTTCTAGGAGAAATATCTAGCATTAAAGCAATTCTGCTTGGTATTCCTTTGAAATACCAAATATGTGCAACTGGTGCGGCAAGTTCAATATGTCCCATTCTTTCACGTCTTACTTTTGATTTTGTAACTTCTACACCACATCTGTCACATACTACGCCTTTATATCTAACTCTTTTATATTTTCCACAGTGACATTCCCAGTCTTTTGTTGGTCCAAATATTCTTTCACAGAAAAGACCATCTCTTTCTGGTTTTAATGTTCTATAATTTATTGTCTCAGGCTTTTTTACTTCACCTTTTGACCATTCTCTTATTTTTTCATCTGATGCAATTCCTATTTTTAGTTTATTAAAAGTTTCTAATTCTTCCATTAAACTTTTTTGCCCCTTTCAGCTTAATTTTAGGTTTCAATCTCAAGCTTTAAATTTATACACAGCTCGAACAATTCCTTCTTGAAAATTTAAAGCTTTTTGATTGAATATGAAATTAATTTTTACTCATCTATGTCAAAATTATCATCTAAATTGTCTTCAGCCAAGTCACTATCTTCTAAAAGAAAATCGTCATTTTCTTCAGAGAATAAACTATCATCGTCATTTTCATAATCTTCATCATCTTCTAATAAATCGATTGAATCATCATCTGCTTCGACATAATTTTCATCTAGTTCTTCTCCTATAAGAACATCTTCTTTTTCTCCGCTTACTAGCTTTTTTTGTTCTTCTAAATTGAAGTCTACAGCATCTTCTATGTTTTCTTTTAATTCTAATTCTTTATCATCATCATAAAGTCTTACATCTAATCCTAAAGATTGAAGTTCTTTTATTAATACTTTAAATCCTTCTGGAATTCCTGGTTCAGGTATATTCTCACCTTTAACAATTGCCTCATATGTTTTTACACGTCCAACAACATCATCTGATTTAACTGTTAACATTTCTTGTAATGTATATGCTGCACCATAAGCTTCAAGTGCCCAAACTTCCATCTCTCCGAAACGTTGACCACCAAATTGTGCTTTTCCTCCAAGTGGTTGTTGAGTAACTAATGAATATGGTCCTGTTGATCTAGCATGGATTTTGTCATCTACTAAATGGTGAAGTTTTAACATGTATTGAACACCTACAGTAACAGGCTTATCAAATGGTTCTCCTGTTCTTCCATCATAAAGAATTGTTTTTCCATCTGGTGAAAATCCTGATTCTACAAGTAATTTTTCTATTTCTTCTTGATTTGCTCCATCAAATACTGGTGTTTGAATTTTCCATCCTTTTTCTCTTGCAACCATTCCTAAGTGAACTTCTAGAATTTGACCTAAGTTCATACGAGAAGGTACACCTAGTGGATTTAATAAAATATCTATTGGAGTTCCATCTGGCATAAATGGCATATCTTCAACCGGAAGTATTCTTGATACAACACCTTTATTTCCGTGTCTACCTGCCATTTTATCTCCTACTGAAATTTTTCTCTTTGTTGCAATATAACATCTTATAACTTGTTTTACACCTGCTGATAATTCATCTGAGTTTTCACGAGTAAATATTTTAACATCTACTATTGTTCCAGCTTCTCCATGTGGTACTCTTAGTGATGTATCCCTAACTTCTCTAGCTTTTTCTCCAAAAATAGCACGAAGTAGTCTTTCTTCTGCAGTAAGCTCTGTTTCTCCTTTTGGAGTAACTTTTCCTACTAAAATATCTCCTGGTCTAACTTCTGCACCAATTCTTATTATACCATTTTCATCTAGGTCTTTTAATTGGTCATCACCAACATTTGGAATATCTCTAGTTATTTCTTCTGCTCCAAGTTTTGTATCACGACATTCACATTCATATTCTTCTATGTGAATTGATGTAAATACATCTTCTTTAACAAGTCTTTCACTTAGAAGTACAGCATCCTCATAGTTGTAACCTTCCCAAGTTGAAAATGCAATTAAAACATTTTTACCAAGTGCCATTTCTCCATTTTGAGTAGATGGTCCATCTGCTATTGCATCTCCTTTTTTAACTTTTTCACCTTTTACAACTATTGGTTTTTGATTTATACAAGTTCCACCATTTGTTCTCTTAAATTTACGAAGTTTATGTGTAACTTTATTTCCGTTTTTATATTTTATTGTAATTTCATCTGATGTAACTTTTTCTACTACACCATCATCTTCAGCTAATACTAATATTCCAGAATCTTTTGCAGCTCTATATTCTATTCCTGTTCCTATTATAGGGCTGTCTGTAATCATAAGTGGAACTGCTTGTCTTTGCATGTTTGCACCCATTAAGGCACGTTTTGCATCATCATGCTCTAAGAATGGTATCATTGCTGCTGCAATAGATACAAGTTGTTTAGGAGAAACATCTATGTAGTCAACTCTTTCTTTTTCAACTTCTACTATTTCATTTTGATGTCTAACTCTTATTCTGTCATTTACAAATGTACCATCTTCATTTAGTGGTTCTTGAGCTTGAGCTATGTAATATTTATCTTCTATGTCTGCACTCATATTTTCTACAATGTTTGTAATTTTATGTGTTTCTGGATCTATTTTTCTATATGGTGTTTCAATAAATCCATATTCATTTATACTTGCATAAGAAGAAAGTGCTGATATTAATCCTATATTTGGTCCTTCTGGAGATTCTATTGGGCAAAGTCTTCCATAGTGAGTATAATGAACATCTCTAACCTCGAATCCTGCTCTTTCTCTAGAAAGTCCACCAGGTCCTAATGCTGAAATTCTTCTTTTATGTGTTAATTCTGAAAGTGGGTTTGTTTGATCCATAAATTGAGAAAGTTGTGAACTTCCGAAGAACTCTCTAATAGCTGCTGCTATTGGTTTTGGATTAATTAAAGTTTGTGGTGTTACAACATCTAAATCTTGAATTGTCATTCTTTCTCTAACAACTCTTTCTAATCTTGCAAGACCAATTCTAAATTGATTTTGTAATAATTCACCAACACATCTAATTCTACGGTTTGCTAAGTGGTCGATGTCATCTACATCTCCTAAACCATTATGTATATTTAACATTACACTTATTGATGCTATAATATCTTCTGTAGTAATATATTTTGGTATTAATTCACTTTCTCTTTCTAATATAGTTTTTACTAAATCTTTTTCTGGAGTGTTTTCTATAATATTTTGTAATACTGCATAATTAACGTTTTCTCTAAAGTGAACCTTTTTTAAATCAACATTTGGTAATGCTTTGTAAATATTTACAGTTCCATTTCCAATTACTCTTATTTTTTTGTCATTTAATTTTATATCAACAACATTTATACCTGAGTTTTGAATGTTTTCTGCAACTTCTTCTGATATAATCTCATCAGCATTTACTAAAACTTCTCCTGTCTCTTTATCCATAATATCGCTATATGCAATATGTCCAGCAATACGTGAAGCTAAACTTAATTTTTGATTAAATTTATAACGTCCAACTCTTGCTAAATCATATCTTCTGTTATCAAAAAACATGCCATCAAACAAGCTTCTTGCTGCTTCTACAGTAGGAAGTTCTCCAGGTCTTAATTTTTTATATATTTCAATTATTGCATCTTCTTCGTTTTTTATTGTATCTTTTGCTAATGTTGTATTTATTAGAGGTTCATCTCCAAATAATTCTTTTATTTGTTCATCTTTTCCTAAACCTAAAGTTCTTAATAGAACAGTTACAGGTATTTTTCTTGTCCTATCTACACGAGCATAGAATACATCTTGACTATCTGTTTCATATTCTATCCAAGCACCTCTTAAAGGCATAACAGTTGAAGTATAATTTCTTTTACCTGTTTTTTGATCAAATACTCCTTCATAATAACATCCAGGAGATCTAACTAATTGGCTTACAACAACTCTTTCTGCACCATTTATAATAAATGTACCACTATCTGTCATAAGTGGGAAATCTCCTAAATAGATTTCTTGTTCTTTTATTTCCCCTGTTTCACGGTTTATTAAACGAACCTTTACATGTAATCTTGAAGCATATGTTGCATCTCTTTCTTTGGCTTCTTCTTGTGTGTATTTAGTTTTGTCTTCCATATAATAATCGAAAAATTCTAGAACTAAATTTCCTGAATAATCTTCTATTGGAGAAATATCTTTTAAAACCTCTCCAAGACCTTCTTCTACAAACCAATCATAAGAATCTCTTTGAACCTTAATTAGGTTTGGCATTTCGATGTAGTCTCCTACTTTTGAAAAGTCTTTTCTAACAGATTTTTCATGTTTTACTTCTTTTAAATTCAAAAAAATCACCTCTAAATAAAATTAGCAGAATATAATATATTATGAGAAAAAGTCCTTCTTAAATCTTACAAGCATTTGACAAGTATTTAAAAACTGCTGCTTTCAATTTTTTTATACTTGCTTTCTTATAAGTTTAATTCCTCTTTTCCTTGTAAATAATTATCTAAAATGAAAAAATGCGCATAAATACGCTAGTTTAATTAATAATGTAAATATTCTATCAAAAAAAAACTCTTATGTCAAGAGTTTTTCAGGTTTTTTAGTAGTAAAATTTGATTTATTGTTACAATTCACGGTCAAATTACTAAAAGCCCGCGCTAAGTTTATATATTTATTT
>CAMIVO010000072.1 GCA_946401865.1 uncultured Clostridia bacterium | reverse complement strand
ACTTTTTAGATGACATAACTTCAAAAGAATATAACAATATTTTAATAGTTTGTCATGCGGGAGTAGAAAAAGCTATTGAATGTTATTTTAAAGGATTAATGCCTGACGATGAAATTGGTCCATTTTTACCAGATAATGCAAGTGTGTTAAAATATAAAAAGTAAGGAGTTGATTCAAATGAATGAAAATAAAACTAATATTAACTGCGATAAGGGGATTTTATGAAAAATATACTCAAACTATTGATAATACTGCGTTTTTAATGCTGAGATTTTTACATTTTTTAATTAATGTGATAAAAGAGAAAGAAAAGGATAGAAAAATGAAAAAAGAATTAAAGATTTCAAGAATATTGATAGCTATAATTACACTAATAGTATTTAATATAATATTTATAAATGAAGATTTTTCATGGAAAATAATAATTCCAATATTTGCTTTTATAGCTTATATTGCATGCTTTCCAGGAGCCGTCGTTTGTAAATTTCTATTAAAAATTGGTGATAATATTTCTAATATATTTTTAAAAATATTATACTATGTTATAATACCAATATTTTTATTATTATTTTGTTTATTAATATATTGGATAGGATTTTTAATTTTTGATGCATTCCCTACACCCAATGAACTTGGACCAGCTTTAGGACAGGCATTGAAGTTTTTATTTATAATTATAGTAATATGTATGTTTATTGTCATACCTTACATACAAGCTTTAATTATATTAGTATTAAGAAAAATAATAGAAAGTGATGAAAATAAAAATGGAAAATAATATTAACATTAACTGCGATACGGGGATTTTATAAAAAGCGTACTCAAACTATTGATAACACTGAATTTTTGATGTTGAGATTTTTACATGTTTTTATAAATATTGAAAAATAAAGTTGATAGATAAATAGTGATTTTATATAAATAAGTTTTTAAATAAAAAGTAATAAGGGGAGAATTTTATGATTATTGCAATCGATGGGCTGGGAGTTAATGGAAAATCAACATTAGCAAAAATGTTAGCTAATAATTTAAATTTAAAATATCTAAATACTGGCTCAATTTATAGATGTATTGCTTTAGAGATTATTAATAATAATTTGGATATACATAATATTGAAAATGTTATAAAACATTTAAAACATATTAATATTGATTTTGAAGGTGAGAAAGTATTTTTAGATGGAATAGATGTAACAAAACAGATTAGAACTGAAACTATTTCAGTTAAATCTACTGAATGGGCGACTATTCCAGCAATAAAAGAACTAGTAAGAAAAATTCAAAAGGAATACATAAATCAAAATGATGTAGTCATTGAAGGAAGGGATATTTGTACAAGAATTGCTCCTAATGCAGATTTTAAATTTTATTTATATTCAAATTTTGAAACTAGAGTTACAAGATTATATAATTCTAATAAAAGTATAGATATTGAAACTATTAGAAGTAACCTAATTATAAGAGATAAGTTGGATATAGAGGGAAATAACTTTATAAAACCTAAAGATGCAATAGAAATAGACACAACAAATTTATCGATTAATGATGTATATAATATTATGCTAGAAAAAATTAATAATAAAATAAAAAATAGCAAATAAGGAAGTGATATAGACGGTTTAAAATCACTCATTTTTGAGAGTAATTAGGGTACTGGCTTGTAATATGCCGACACATTTTATTTTGATAGAAAGAGGTGAATCGCATGAATAAAATAGCAATTGACATTGATAATACAATTTGTAATACAAGTAATTTTTTTGGACCTATAGCTGAAAACTATGATAGAAATGTATTACATAAGAATAATGTTATTAATTATGATAAGACAGTTCCTAGAAGTGATGATTGGTCAAAAGAAGAACTAGCATACTTTATTGAAAACTATTTCAATAAGGAATCTATTAATATTCCTGTAAAAGAAGATGCTGTAATTTATATAAATAAATTTAAAGAATTAGGATATGAAATCGTATTTATTACTAAAAGGGGAATTAAAGATGATGATCATACTGACTTAATAGTTCCAGAATATTTAGAAAAGAATAATATTCCTTATAATAGTATAATTACTAAATCGAATGATAAATACATGTATCTTGATGATGTTGACTATTTTATAGATGATGCAATTCGTAATTGTGAAGATGCTCTAGAAAAAACAAATACTGAAGTAATAATGATGGAAACAAGCAAAACAAAAGATTATAAAAATAATAAAATATTTAAAACAAGTAGTTGGAAAGAAATATTTAATTATATAACTAAGTAAAAGGAGTTGATCCAAATGAATGAAAATAAAACTAATATAAACTGCGATACGGGGATTTTATGAAAAATGTACTCAAACCATTGGAAATGCTGATTTTTTAATATTGAGATTTTTACATATTTTTATAGAATTGAAAGAAGGAGATGAAAATTTATGCCAAAAGATTTAATAATAAGAAGCAGTGCAGAAGAATTTATTACATTTAAAGTTCAAGAAAAAGGCAAAGGAATTCAAGTAAGATATGAAAACGAGAATTTATGGATGACTCAAAAAGCAATTGCAGAATTATTTGATGTTCAAAGACCTGCTATTACAAAACATTTAAATAATATATTTAATGAAAATGAATTAGACAAAAATTCAGTATGTTCCAAAATGGAACATACTGCTGAAGATGGAAAGAAATATCAAACAGATTATTATAATTTAGATGCTATATGCAACTAGTATTGATTATGATTCAAAATCACCTATAACAATTAATTTCTTCAAAAAAGTACAAAATAAAATGCATTATGCAGTATCTAAACAAACTGCTGCTGAAATTATTTATGATAGAGCAGATTCAGAAAAGGAAAATATGGGACTCACAAGTTGGAGAAATTCACCAAATGGTAAAATAACAGAGTCAGATGTTGTAATTGCAAAAAACTATTTATCAAAAGATGAATTAGAAGATTTAGAGAGAATAGTAAATGCCTTTTTAGAAATTGCAGAAAATAGAGCAAGAAGACATACTCCAATGACTATGGAAGACTGGTCAACAAGAATAGATAAATTTTTACTTGCAGATGATAGAGATATATTAAAAGATGCAGGAAAAATATCACATGAAATAGCTTGTGATAAAGCTTTAACTGAATTTGAAAAATATAGGATTAAACAGGACACGTTATATAAATCGGATTTTGATTTGCTGATGGAAGAAAGTGAAGACTATAATAATTAAATATGGTTGAAATTGATGATTAAAAAGCGTTTGAGTTATTAAAAAAATTTTGGAGGTAAACATATATGTACAAGAAAATATCAAATAATGAAAAAATAACACGAAAGATTAGCGAAGTTCATTCAGCTGACAATTATTTAACAAAAGAAACTACAGAAAATGTAAGTTTAGCAGTTACTAAATTGAGTGGTAAATTAAATTCAAGTAAAGTAAGTAATGAAAGAGTTTACTACTTTATTAGTGCAGATGTAAATTTTATAATAAATAATGAGAAAATTCATTGTAATAGTGGAGATGTATTATATTTAGATAGAGATACTACATATTCTGCTGAAGGAGATTTTGAAGCTGTTACTATTAATGTACCTGCATTTGGAGTTGTAAAATGATATTTTCATATAAAAAAATTATTATAAAGTATAAGAAATAATAAGGAAAGTGAGTAATATGGAAGATAAAAATCAAAAGTTGCCAAGTACGAACATTAACTGCGATACGGGGATTTTATGAAAAATATATTCAAACCATTGAAAATATTGGATTTTTAATATTGAGATTTTTACATTTTTAATGAAAATGATAAAAAAATAGAAAAAATGAATTAGTGTTTAGTATTTACAGGATAAATAAAAGAAAGAGGTGAATTTCAATGTTAGAATCATACGAAAGTGTAAGTCCTACAGCAATACTTACATCATATCCAAGAATATTTACTGATATCCCATATGAAAAAGAGATATATGAATGGTTAAGCAAGAATTGTAGTGAAGAAGTTCAACTAAATAAATTATTAGCTCCTGAGATTGAAGCTAGATACAAATTAGCTAATACACTTCTAGATAAACAAAACGTAGCTCAAGTTTTGGAACTTGCAGCAGGTTACTCTTCTAGGGGACTTATATATTCTCAAAAAGGATATAAGTATGTTGAAATGGATTTAGAAGGAGTTTCAAACAATAAAAAAAGAATAATAAATGAATTATTTGAAAAGAATAATAATTTACATATTCTCAGTGGAAATGCACTTAATATGGATGATTATATTAAGTGTGAAGAATATTATGATAGTAGTAAGGAATTAGCAATTATAAATGAAGGGTTACTTAGATATCTAACATTTGATGAGAAAAGAACTGTTGGACAAAATATTTATAATATGTTAAAAAAGCATGGAGGAGTTTGGATTACTTGCGATGTAACACCAAAGAAATTTATCAAAAAACAAGATGAACAAAATCCAACATTAAATAATAGTTTAAATACTGTTACTTCAAGAAATAACTTAAATGATAGATTTGAAGATGAAAATCACATAAGAGAATTCTTCGGAGAGATAGGTTTTAAAAATATTGAAATTCATAAATTTATTGAAGTAAAAGATGAACTAAAATCTTTTAATATACTTGGTATAGATAGAAATTCATGTGATGAATTATTAGAAAGTGCATTAGTTGCAATTTTAAAAATATAAAAGGAGTTGATCCAAATGAATGAAAATAAAACTAATATAAACTGGTTGATATTGATTCAGTCTAGCTGTTCATGAAACTTCAATAAAATAAAGAAAAAATAAGTGTATGCGTGTTACATAATTTAATAAAAATATATAAAAAATGGATAAAAATAACTAAAAAAGTATAAAAAATATCAGAGCATTTGATACTTGGTATTGACGGTTAAACTTTTACAAAAATGGAGGTAAATATGGAGAATAAAATAGCTTTAATAACTGGTGGTACTAGCGGAATAGGGAAAGAAATAGTTAAAGAACTATTAAATAAAAACTGTGCAGTTATCACATGTTATCATGAGAATGAAAATGCAGCAAATAAAACTAAAGATGAATTTAATAACGAGAAATTACTAATAATTAAATGTGATGTTAGTAATGAAGTTGAAGTTATTAAAATGTTTAATATGATAAAAGATAAATATGGTCACATTGATTATCTAGTAAATAATGCTGGAACTTTTATAGATGACTATATTAAAAATTTTGATATTGATAAATTTAAGAAAGTAATCGATATTAATTTAATTGGAAAAGTCATGTGTACTAAATATGCATATCCAATTATGAATGACGGTGGTGCTATAGTAAATATTTCATCGCATTTAGGCGTTGTTCCATGTACTGAATCTCCTGCTTATTGTGCAGCCGCGGCTGGTATAATTAATTTTACTAAGGCCACTGCTTTAGAATTTGCTGATAGAAAAATTAGAGCTAACAGTATTTGTCCAGCATTTACACCAACTTCTTTATCATTAAAAGGATGGAAACAAGACGAAATCGATCAAAAATTAAAAGACACACCATTAGGAAGATTTGCTACACCAGAAGATACTGCTAAGTTATG
>CAMIVO010000071.1 GCA_946401865.1 uncultured Clostridia bacterium | reverse complement strand
CCATTCCTATGTGTGCCTTCGAGCGAAGCGAGAAAGGAATGGAATTTAAAATGAACGAAATAGATTTTTTAAGAAATATTAATTTAGTTTTTAAACATAATCAAATTAATAGATTAAAAAAAGAAAATGAACAAAAAGATAAAAAGATAGAATTGATTTCAAAAGAGGGGAAAAGAATTTTTGATGAGTATAAAGAAGAAAAAAATAATAGAATTAGCCAATTAACCACTGAAATAAAAGAATTAGAGGAAAAATGTAGCAAGTTAGAGAACGAAAGTAATTATTATAAAAATCAACTTGATTCAATTCCTAAATTTATTAAAAGGATTTTTTTGAATAAAAAAAGTAAGAAGATTAAGATGATTAGTGAATAGAAAAAAGTTAAAAAATAAGTAAAGCCTATTAAGAGAACAGATGTATTGACAAAACTGAGGAAAAATGGTATAATAATGTTATTGCAAAGAAAAATAAGGTTTATAGGTTCCTTTTAAAAATCTAAATATTTAAATAGGAGTTAAGAATAAATTAAATTTATTCAAAAAAAATTATGAGCGAGGAAAATCAAAATAATAAAAAACAAAAACCAATAAGAGGATTTAAAGGAAGATTCAGAAAAATTCCGTATTTGTTGGCAGGACTTTCTTTAGGGGTTCTTAGTACATTGGGTACTCAAGTTGCAGGGAGAATACACCATAATATGACTAATACAAAAATGTATAAAACAGAAGTTGCCACACAAATAGGTAATGTAGAAATTCCAGAAGGTACATATGCTATTGTTGATCATACATTAAAACATCAAATTCCTACAGAGGTTAAAATACTAGATAATGAAAGAAACAAAAAAGAGATAGTAAAGGTATATTTGGTTAATCCATATACAAAAGATACTAAAGAAATTACAATACCTTTTAGTGAGATAGAAGAAAATTCAGCATTTACCGATTATGGAGAGATTGAAACAGAAAAATTAAATAGCTTATCTGAAATAGGGGCTTTAAATGCAGATTTTACTTCAGAAACTGGAGAGACAATACCACAAGGAAGTATAGTTGGATATTCTCTTGAAGGTTTTAAAGATGGTAGCGGCTATAATAAAGTTGAAATATTATATCCTAATGCTGATAAAATTGTTACCATAGAGAATGTACCTGAAAGTATTATTGACCCAGTAACATATAATATAGTATTACCTGCAGGAACTCAAGTGAATATTTTGGGTGGTAAAGCTACTCTAGAAGAAGATACACCTGCAGGTGCAGATTTGAGTTTTAAGGGCGAAGAAGGTAACGTAAGGGTACATTTTGGAAATGGAAGTGAAGCAATAGTTAGTACAGACAAAGCACAACCACCAGAAGAAAATGGATTTGAGGTGGCTCAATAAAGGAAGATAACAAACAGTAAAAACAAATAATTTAATAATATTAAAATGGAGAAGATTATTATGATTGCAAAAGAAGATTTGTATAAAAAAATAGTTAATATGGCTGAACATAACCAAATAGTACAACTAAAATATGAAAATAATAAGAAGGATGAAAAGTTAAAAAAAATTTCTGAAGAAGGAAAAAAAATATTAGATAAATATGGGGAAAAAAACAAATTAAATATTAACAAATTAAATGAACGTATAAAAGAATTAGAAAAGCAATTAAACGAGATGAAGCAAGAAAGAAACTATTATAAGGAGCTACTAGAAAAAATCCCATCATTTATAAGAAAAATATTTATTAAAGAGAAAACAATGATAGAGGAATAGTATAAAAAATCATATATTAATAAACCTTTTGCGGTAAAATGGAAGCTATATGCTGAACAAAACTGTAGAAGGTTTAATTTAAATTATGGAGAAAAAATGAAAATTAAAGAATTAAGATTACTAAACATAAAAATTATAAAAGACGGAGATATAGTTTTTGAAGGAACTACAGAAGAAATACCAAATAATCTAAAAGAAACGGAATACAAAAATATCTCTTTTGAAGGGGTAAATGTTGTAGTAGAGATTTAGAATTAATTGATAAAACAGGATATAACTACTATAATTCACATGGTATTTTCAAAGTACACAATAAAAATAATTTATTGAAGCGAATGTGAAGCAATCTAGCATAATTTCTTAATCAATTTTAGGACAAGAGTTCATTTTGCGAAGCAACAATGGAAGGGTGTCCAAAAATTGATTTAGAAATTAGCGTTGATTGGCTGAAACCGAGCAAAATAAATTATTTTTATTGTGTACTTAAAATATAGGCTATAACTAATATTTATATCTTGTTTTTATTTTATCCATTTTTTATTGAAATTTATAAAAAATTTAAGTATAATTTAGTACA
Source organism: uncultured Clostridia bacterium (assembly GCA_946401865.1). Lineage (GTDB taxonomy): Bacteria > Bacillota > Clostridia > TANB77 > CAG-508 > CAG-269. The sequence continues at coordinate 3,332 of CAMIVO010000071.1, read as the reverse complement.
AGAAACCACAGAAAGGATTTTTAACAATGGAATGGACAAATGAGCAAAAAGAAGCTATATTTGAAAAAGGTAGTAATATTTTAGTATCAGCTGCAGCAGGAAGTGGAAAAACTGCGGTATTAGTTGAGCGAATTATAAATAAAATAATAAATGAAAAAATAGATATAGACTCTCTTTTAGTTGTTACATTTACAAATGCAGCAGCCTCTGAAATGAAAGAGAGAATTTTAAATGCAATTTATAAAATAATAGATAATGAAGAAGCAGATGAACAGACAATTATACATTTACAAAGACAAATAACTTTAATAAATAAAGCTGAAATATGCACAATAGATTCATTTTGTTTAGATATAATTAGAAATAATTTTTTTGAAATAGATATTTCACCAAATTTTAGAATAGCTGATACAGCTGAAATTGAGCTTTTAAAGCAAGAAGTTTTAGAAACAATATTTGAAGAAAAATATGAAGAAGAAAATCAAGATTTTCAAGATTTAATAAAAACTTATACTTCTTATAGAGATGATACACCTTTAAAAGATTTAGTTTTAAAGATTTATACATATATAGAATCAAATCCATATCCTTTAGAATGGTTAAAAAATCAAATTGATAAATTTAATATAAAAGATATTAAACAAGATTTTTCTCAAACAGAATGGGGAGAAATCTTACTAACTCAAATGAAAGAAGAACTAGAAGATGAAATAAAGAAATTGCAAGCAGAAAAGCAAAGACTTTCAGTGGATAATGAACTAGAAGCATATGAAAGGATTTTTACATCAGATTTGCAACAACTAGAAATTTTAATAGAAAATTTAGATACTTGGGATAAAGCATATACTTTAGCAAATAACGTAGAATTTTTAAAATGGCCAAGTACTAGAAAGATTACAAATCCAGAAAAAGACAGAGCTAAAGAAATTAGAGATAAAATAAAAAAAGACTTTACAAGCAAAAGAGATAAAATTTTCACATCAAAATCTGAAGAAGCAAATACAGATTTAATCAATATGTATGATATGCTAGTAAAATTACAAAATTTAATAATAGATTTTGATATAGCTTTTAAAAAGAGCAAGAAAGAAAAAAATATAGTTGATTTTAGTGACATAGAGCATATGGCACTACAAATATTAGTTGGGGACAAAAAAGACAAAAAAGAACCGGTACCAAATGGCCCTGTTGCAAACAAATATAGAGAAAAGTTTGTGGAAATAGCAATAGATGAGTATCAAGATAGTAACTTATTACAAGAATATATTTTAACTTCAATATCTAGAGGCGATAATATTTTTATGGTTGGTGATGTAAAGCAAAGTATTTACAAATTCCGCCAAGCAATGCCAGAGCTATTTTTAAGTAAATATAAAAAATATGGGGACAAAAAAGAACCGGCACCAATTGATTCAATAGACAAAAAAGAACCGGCACCAATTGATCCAATAGACAAAAAAGAACCGGCACCAATTGATCCAATAGACAATGGAAGAAAAATTCAGCTTTATAAAAACTTTAGAAGTAGAAAACAGGTTTTAGATTTTACAAATTTAATATTTGAAAATATAATGGGCGAAAAGCTAGGAGAAATAGATTATACAGAAGAAGAATATTTGAATTTGGGTGCATCATATGGAGAAAATGGACAAGATCTTATACCAGAAATTGATATTTTAGACACTATGCCAAAAATCTCCGGTACTGGTGACAACAACGTGCCAAATATCTCCGGTACTGGTGACAGTGATGTGCCAAAAATCTCCGGTACTGGTGACACAAATGACAGCAACAATAATGAAGAAGAAATATTTGAAGATATTGAAATAGAGGCAAAATTTATTGCTGATAAAATACGTAATTTAATTGATAAAAAATTCCAAGTATATGATAATAAAAAGCAAATTTTTAGAGACATTCAGGCTAAAGATATTGTTATACTATTACGTTCAACAAAAAATAAAGCTACTATTTATGAAAAAGAATTACAAAATCAAAATATAGATGTTTATTCAGACACATCTTCTGAGTATTTAGGTTCATATGAAATACAAGTTATTATGGATTTACTTAAAATTATAGATAATCCATATCAAGACTTGCCATTAGTGCATGTTATGCACTCTCCTATTGGAATGTTTACAGATGATGATTTATTGGAAATCCGTTTAGCAGACAAAAATGATGATTTTTATACAGCTATGTTAAAATCAAAACTTTCTGTGGAAAGTGATTTAAAATATAAAATTGATTTATTCTTAGAAAAGGTTCAAAATTGGAGAGAACTAAATAATAGATTAGATTTAGATGAATTAATTTGGACAATTTATGAAGATACAGGATTTTTGAATTATGTTGCTTTAATGCCAAATGGAGAATTTAGAACAGAAAATTTAAAAATTCTTTTTGAGAGAGCAAAACAATACGAAACAGCTTCTTTTAAAGGACTATTCAATTTTATAAATTTTATGGAAAAAATAAAAACAGGAAGTGGAGATTTAGGTTCTGCCAAATTAATATCTGAAAATGAAAATGTTGTTAGAATAATGAGTATACACAAAAGTAAGGGCTTAGAATTTCCAGTTGTTTTTTTAGCAGGAACAGGATCAAGCTTTAATATGATGGATTTAAATCAAGATGTTTTGTTGCATCAAAACCTTGGAATAGGTGTAAAATATATAGATTATGATATGCAAATAAAATATGATACAATTTCTAAATTGGCATTAAGAGAAAAATTATTTGAGGAAAATCTTTCAGAAGAAATGAGAGTTTTATATGTTGCATTAACTCGTGCAAAAGAAAAAATATTTATTACAGGTGTGAAAAAAGAGTATGAAAAAAATATCTCAAAAATGCAGGAATTGGTAGATATTTATAAAAAAGAAAATGGAAAAATTAATCCTATTTTATTAAAAAAATATAAAAAGTATATAGACTGGATATTGCTAGTTTATTTATATAATAAAGAAAACATAAAAGAAACAATGAAGGTAAATATTATAAATAGAGAAGATATTTTAAAAAATACTAAAAAAGAGCAAGAAGAGGAGTTTGATATATTTGAAGCTTTGGAAGAAAACTCTAAAAATATCACAGATGAGCAGTTACAGGAATTAAAAGAAAAATTAGAATTTGACTATAAATATAAGGAGCTAAATCAAATACCATCAAAAGATTCTGTTACAAATATTGCGTCTCATTTGGGTCATTTGGGTCATTTGGTGACGGGGAATAAATGTGACAAAAAAATATCGCAAAAACTCCCCGTCACTAAACAGGAAAAACAATATGATTTACCAAAATTAGATGATGTTCAAGAAGAAATAACA
>CAMIVO010000070.1 GCA_946401865.1 uncultured Clostridia bacterium | reverse complement strand
AAAGAAGGGATTTACGCATAAAAATAAATATATAAACTTTAGGCAGGGCTTTTAGGAATTTGACCGTGAATTGTAACTATTAATACTTTTTTTTAGAAATTAATAAAATATTCGACTTGCTATTTAATTTATCATTTGATAAAATAATGTCAAATGAAAGGAATGTGAAAAAATTGAAAAATAAGTTAATGGATTTTTATATTGAAAGAGAGCATAAAATAAAAAAAATTGCTAAAATTAGTATGGTTTTAATAGTTATTATAGCTATAATTTCATTAATTACGATTTATATAAAAGAGCAGAGGTTTAGAACTTGGGTAGATATTAATATTTTTAGAAAAAATATTAATACTACAGACATAGCAAGCATTGACTTAGCAACTAATAAAAATAATCAAATATATTGCTATGGAAAAAATATATGTATATTAAATGACAAAAACTTAAAAGTATATAGTTCTTCTGGACAGGAAACCTCAAATATTTCAGTAGATATAAATACAGCACTTTTTGCATCTAAAGAAAAGTATTTAGCAATTGCTGAAAAAAATGGAAGAAATATATGTGTAATATTTGATAAAACTTTTTTGTGGAAACAACAAGTAGACGGAGAAATTCTACAAATCGCTGTAAATCAAAATGGATATGTGGCAGTTGTTACTACAGATACAACCTACAAATCTATAATAATTTTATATGATCAAAATGGAAAAAGTGTTTTAAAAAATTATTTGTCTTCATCAAGAGTTATAGATGTTTCTATTTCCAATGACAATAAATATGTTGCCTTCGCAGAACTAGATACAGCAGGAGCCACAATTCAGTCAAATATAAAAATTATATCTGTAGATGAGGCATTAAAAAAACCTGAAGAAGCTATAATTTATACATATAATTCAGATAATTCTAAAATGGTATTTAATATAAATTATCAAGATAAAGGTATTTTAGCATGTACCTTTGATGATTATGTAGAAATAATAAATCAAAAAAATCACGAAAAGAAATTGGATATAGAAAAAAATTATACTTTTATTTCTTGTGATTTAAATAATGCTATTGCATATATAAGAGAAGAAAGCACAGGAATATTTAATTCCAAATCTACGGTAAACATAGTAAATACTTCAAATAATCAACAAAATGTATATGATATAGATGAAGTTATTAAAGAAATGTATGCATATAAAGATATAGTTGGAATTAATGTGGGCACAGAAATATATTTTATAAATACAAATGGAATGCTTGTGAAAAAATATAATTCTAAGCAGGAAATCACAAATGTTATTATGTCTGATAATTTAGCAATTATTATTTACAAAGACAAAATTGAAATAATTGATTTATAGGAGTCTTTATCATGGGAATAGCTATAGATTTAGTATTAATTTTTATTATTTTATTAAATGTTTTTATTGGATATAAAAGAGGATTAATAAAAGTTGCATTTAGTATTTTTGCTTTTTTAATAGCATTAATTGCAACATTAATTTTAGTTAAACCTATTTCGTATTTCATTATAAATAACACACAAATAGACGAAAATATAAAACTAATTATAGTACAAAATAATAAATTTGATAGTGAAAACCAAGAGAGTAAAGAACTAGAAAATAGTAAAATTGAAAATAATCAAGAAGAACAGGAAAATGAAATAGAAACCAAAAAAGAACAAGAGGAAAACAATACCTTTATAAAAAAATATGTATATGGAATAATTTCAGAAAAAACCAATGAGGCTAAAAATAAAGCAATAGAGTCTGTAGCAGATACAGTATCAATAAAAATAGTTGAAATTCTAACAGCCATTATACTATTTATAGGTATAAGAATTATTATTATATTTTTAAGTTTTTTATCAGATACAATAGCTAAAATTCCAATAATAAAGCAGTTTAATGAAGCTGGTGGAATAGTATATGGATTGCTAAAATCGGTAGTAATAATTTATTTACTTTTAACCATTATATTTATCATTAATTCAATTAAAGGAAGTGGACCTATAGGAGAAGCTATAGAGAATTCGTATATAACAAAGTATTTATATAACAATAATATAATTGTCAGCTATTGCCTTTTAGATAAAAGTTTGTTATAATATGCCTATAGTTTTAATTTAAAGAAAGAAGTTATAATCAAATGAGTAAAAAAAGAAAGAAAAAGAAACATATATTATTAAAAATACTACTATTTATACTAACATGTATGGTTTTATTTATAGGTGGTTTTGTAGGATATAGCACATATAAAAATGGATGGGGAGTTAAAGGAATAATTCAAACTGCAATGGGTCAAGATGAAAAAAAATTAAAGAATTTAGAACCTTTTACTGTATTAATTATGGGAGTAAGTGAAGACATATCTGTTAGATTAACAGATACAATTATGGTGGCATCATATAATCCAAAAACTCAAAAAGCAACTTTGTTGTCAATTCCAAGAGATACATTTGTTGGATCAAGCAAAAGTAAAGCAACCTCATATGATAAAATAAATGCTTTATATCAAACTAAAACCAAAGAAAAAAACTCTAGTCCAGAAAAAACCTTAGCTGCTGTAAATAAAATGACTGGTTTAAACATAACATATTATGTTGTTGTTAGTAATAATGCATTAGTGCAATTAGTAGATGCAATTGGTGGAGTTGAATTTGACGTTCCAATAGATATGAATTATGATGATAGCTCTCAAGATTTATATATTCATCTAGATAAAGGTCTTCAAAAATTAAATGGAGAACAAGCAGAATGGCTTGTAAGATTTAGACATAATAATAATGGTTCCTCATATCCATCTTCATATGGAAATAATGATTTAGGAAGAATGAGAACACAAAGAGAATTTTTAAAAGTTGTTGCTAAACAAGTAATACAATTAAAAAATATTACTAAAATAGGAACTTTTATAGATATATTTAAAGAAAATGTTGAAACTAATATTACAAATTGGAGTTTAATGAAAGACTATATTCCATATATGCTAGATTTTGATACTGAAAATATACAGGCAGAAACGGTACCAGGAAATCCTGCATCTTTTGGACCATATAAATTGTCATTTTTTGAATACAATGAGAAACAAACAAAGGAATTAGTTGAAAGTCTATTTGCAGAACAAAATCAAATAGAAGGAGAAAATGAAGAAGAAAATACGGAAGAAACCTCCACCCAAACAGAAGAAAATACAGCTAATTCAGCAAATTCTAAAATAAAAATAGAATTACTTAATGGATGTGGAGATTCTAGCATATTTTCAAAAGCCAAAAGAGCACTTGAAAATGAAGGGTATACTATTACAAAAACAGGAACTACAACTTCTGCAAGCAAAACTACATTAATAAATAAAACTTCATTATCAAGTGATACAATGTCTAATTTAAAAGGAATCCTTGGCGTTGGAAATATTTCTAGTAGTAATTCTAGTACTAATAAAATTGATGTTACAATAATTATAGGAAAAGACTATAAATAAAATAAAATTAGGAATATGAAATATTTTTCATATTCCTAATTCTAAAAATAAATATGGCAGAAATCGGATTGTGTTGTATTTATAATTTAAAAAATCTAATTTTTATTTTTATATTTAAATTTCTTTATTTGTTAATTCTACTAATAATTTGAACTATATTTTAATTTTCTCTTTTTCTTTTTTCTCTTTATATTAATAAATATTATTAATATAAAAATTACAACGAAAACAACAAAAATTAAAGATATTTTTAAAAAAGTAAAATCTTTTTTTACAGTTGTTTCGGCAAGTATATTTTGCTTGTATTCTATACCATTAATATGATATGTAACTGTACCAAGTTGGGTATTTGCTTCAATTGGAGCAGAAATATTATCATTAAGAGAAATGGTAGGATTTGGAATGTCATCATTTAAATTTACTAAAGCAGTTATATCATTTTCAATAATTAAATTTAAATTTTTAGTTTCTTTTGTAGCGTTAGGAATCTCAATGTTTTGAATTACATCATTTTTATTCACGATTTTCTTTTTGTCGAAATTGCTGTATGTATAATTAAATAAATTTTTTGAATCTATAAATCTTGAAGCATCAGAATTTCCAATGTTTCCAGCACCTAAGACAACACAAATAATTTCAATATTATTTTTGTTAAAACAAGATACTAGACAGTTTCCAGCTTCTTTGGTATATCCTGTTTTTATACCTATACAATTTTCCACATAATATTGTGAATTAGAATTAAGCAAGGAATTAGTATTGGTGTAAACTCTTTTTAAAGATTTATTTGTAGGATCAATTGTGCATTTAGGCATAGAAACTATATTTCTAAAAGTGTTATTTTTCATACAGTAATTTGCAATTAAGCATAAATCATACGCAGTAGTATAGTGATTATCATTATGTATGCCACTAGGATTTAAAAAATGTGAGTTTTTGCAACCTATTTCTTGGGCCTTTTCATTCATAAGGTTTGAAAATGCTTCTACAGAGCCAGAACAATGCTCTGCTAAGATGTAACCTGCTTCATTTGCAGAATGTACTAAAAATACGGTAAGCAAATCTTTTACTGTCATTTCTTCACCATCAGATATGTATGCAGAAGAATATCCAGAAGGAACTTGAGAAATTGCGGAATTAGTTGCAGTTACAATATCTTCTAAATTACATTTTTCAATTGCTATAATTGCTGTTAAAATTTTAGTAGTACTTGCAGGATACATTTTTTTATCAATATTTTTTTGATAAAGTATTTGCTCTGTTTCAGTATCCATTATAATTGCAGCTTCTGAATATAGATTTATATTTGTGTTTGCTCCATATACACAAAAAGAAAAATTTAATATAATAAAAATTATTAAATTAAAAATTAGTATTTTTTTATTTTTCATATTTATTTAAATCCTTTCTAAAATCATATGTTAATTTATTTCATGATAGCAAGAATATTATGATTATGTACATTTTTATATTTTGATTAAATTTTAAGGTCATATACAATATATAATAAAGATAAAAATATTTCAATAAAGGAGGGAAAATTATGCTAGATAATTTAAATTCAAAGCAAAAGAAAATATTATTAATTATTATAATAGTGGTAGTTATAGGGTTTATAATTTATATTTTTAATAATAATAAAAAAGATAACTCAGATCTTACTGAAGATATTTTGGTCGCAAGCAATTCTACAAATAATACAATAGAAAATATTACAGATGAAAAAAATATGATAGTTGTTCATATTACAGGAGCTATTAAAACACCTGGAATTGTAAAACTTGAAGAAGGTTCAAGAATAGAAGATGCAATAAACAAGGCAGGGGGATTAACAGAAGATGCAGATATTTCAAAAGTCAATTTGGCATATATTTTAGAAGATGGAACTAAAATAAAAATCCCAAGCAGTACTGATATAGGCGATTCACAAGATGAAAATATTTTAAGTAGTGATAGTGGAGAAGGAATTGTTGAGGAAAATAAAGAATCTTCTCAAAGTTCATCTTTAAATATAAATAAAGCTACAGAAAAAGATTTTCAAAATTTACCAGGAATAGGCCCATCACTTGCCTCTAAAATAATTGCTTATAGAGATGAGAATGGAAAATTTTCAAATATAGAGGAGATAAAAAATGTGAATGGAATTGGAAATAGTAAATATGAAAATATAAAAGAATATATATATGTAAAATAACGTTATAATTCACGGTTTATTATAAATTAGCCCTGCCTAAAGTTTATATATTTATTTTTAT
>CAMIVO010000069.1 GCA_946401865.1 uncultured Clostridia bacterium | reverse complement strand
ACTCTAAATGTATATCCATAATTTCCACCTGAAGAAAGTGAAATTTTTGCTTTGTAAGTATAACGTCTATATTCTTCTTCCTCTTGTACTAATTGCATTGGAATTATTTTTGTATCTTCAACTCTTCCATCATCTGAAATTTTTCCACAATATACTTCAACTCTTACATCTTCTTTTTCAATATTTGGAAGTGTTACTTTGCAAGATACTTCTATTTGCTCTCCTGCATCTATTTTGATATTTTCTGGGTTTTCAAATTGTTCTATTGTTATATTTTCCCAATTTGCTTTTATTTGATGTTTCCAATGAGAAAAACTTGCAGCATTTTCTAAATTTGAGAAATAGTTATTATATAGGTTTATTAATGGTATATATAAATTGTTTGTATAGTCTACAAGCATTCTTGCAGTACTGTATTTTCCTCCAGTAGTTAAGATTGATTGTTTCATTATTTCCATCCATTCTTCTGAATAGTTATTTTCTCCAGTTTTATTAAAGAATGTTGGAATGATTTTTGTTTCTAGTGTTTTATAAATGCTTGAGCTATCTGCTATATCTTGTTCTGAATATGTGTTGTACTCAGCTTCTGTTCCAATTATCCATCCATTTGTCTGGTCATATCCTTCTGCCCACCATCCATCTAGTACACTGAAGTTTATAACTCCATTTACAGATGCTTTTTGTCCTGATGTTCCAGAAGCCTCCATTGGTCTACGAGGATTATTTAACCATACATCAACACCACTAATTAAGTATCTTGACATTGCTATATTGTAATTTTCTAGTAAGAAAACTTTTCCTCTAAATTGAGGTTTCATTGATATTTCGTGAATGTATTTTATTAAATCTTGTCCTTCTTTATCTGCTGGATGTGCTTTTCCTGCAAATACTAATTTAACTGGACGTTCTTTATCATTTAGAATTTCTGTAATTCTTTCTAAGTCATTAAATATTAATGTTGCTCTTTTATATGTTGCAAATCTTCTTGCAAATCCTATAATTAGATCATTTGAAGAAATTGAGTTTGTAATTTCTTTAATTTCTTCATATGATACTCCAGCACGTCTTAGTCTATTTGTTGTGTTCTCTCTTATATGTTCAATTAACTTTTCTTTTCTTTCAATATGTGCATTCCAAAGCTCATTGTTTGGAATATTTTTTATTTTTTTCCATGTTTCATCTAAATATATTTTGTCTTGCCAATATGGAGTTGTTGGACTTGTTAAATATTTGTTATAAAGTTCTTTTAAATTTTGTGCAAGCCAAGAACATGTGTGAATTCCGTTTGTTACATATGTAATTGGAGATTCATTTGCTGCTATATTTGGCCATACATCTCCAAATAATTCACGTGATACTTCTCCATGAAGTTTACTAACACCATTTTTCTTTCCTGCAATTTTGAGCGCAAATATTCCCATATTAAATCCAGGCTCTAAAACATCTGTAGGCTTCATTCCTAGTTTTAAGAATTCTTCTTTTTCTATTGTTAAACTTGGCCAGAAATCTTTAAAATATTTTTCCATAAGTGCTATTGGGAAAATATCGTTTCCTGCTGGAACTGGAGTATGTGTTGTAAATACTGTTTTTGAACCTACAATATCTTTTGCAATTTCAAAAGAAACTTGTTTTTCTTCTATTGTATTTTTCATAAGTTCTAAAATTAAAAATGCTGAGTGTCCTTCATTCATATGGTATATTGTAGGATTTAGTCCAAGCTCTTTAAGTAATTTTGTTCCTGCCATTCCTAAAACTATTTCTTGGCGAATTCTCATATCTTGATCTCCACCATATAGTTTAAGAGTAACTTCTCTATCTTCTGGTGCATTTTTCTCTATATCTGAATCCATTAAATATAATGATACTCTACCAACATTTATTTTCCAAACTTTTAAATATACGTCTCTTTTTTCAAATTTTACATTTATTAATAAATCTTGATTTTCAGAATTTTTTACAGGTAAAATTGGCATATCTTCTAATTCTAAGCTATTGTATTCTGATTTTTGAATTCCATAACTTTCTATCTTTTGGTTAAAATACCCTTGTTTATATAACAAACCTACTCCAACTAGAGGAATTCCTAAATCACTTGCTGATTTTAAGTGATCTCCAGATAAAATTCCAAGTCCACCAGAATAAATTGGAATAGTTTCATCTAGTCCATATTCTGCTGAAAAATAGGCAATTAAATCATTTTTATTCTCTGGATAATTTTTATTAAACCAAGTATCTTTACTGTTCATATAATCTTCGTAATTTTTAAGAATTTTTTCGTATTCTTTTACAAAAGAATTATCATTTGCAGCTTTTTCCAGTTTTTCTTGAGTAACTCTTTTTAAGAATTTTACAGGATTTTTTTGAACATTTTCCCATAAGTCTCTATCCATTTTTTTAAGTAATCTTAGGTATTCTGTGTTCCAGCTCCACCATAAATTATTTGCCATTTCATCTAATCTATTTATGCTTTTTGGCAATTGTGGTTTTACTATTATTTTATTAAAAACGTACATTTTTTATTGTTCCTCCTTGGTATTTTTAACTATTTTTCCTATTTGATATTATCTATTAAAAGATTTTTTTTGTCAATAGATTTTTTGAAATAAATTTGGAATTTGGAACGGTTCAAATAAATTAATGAGGAAGCGATGGCTTGCGAAGCAAGAGCAGCGAGAGGCTCGTTAATTTATATTTTAGAAATGATATCACTTCGTATTGAGCCGAGAAACTTTGAAAATTATTTATATATCATTATTTATTATATATCTTCATAATAAACCATTATTTAATAACAAAATAATTTAATAAATTTATGTAAATTAGTTGAAAAAATATATTTTTTTTGTTATAATAAAAATTAATTATAATAAAAATTAAATAATTAAGGAGAAGAATAATTATGAATAATTCAAATAATGAACCTAATACTAACCGTAATAAAGAATATAGAGCTTCTCTAGAAATCTCAGATGATGATATGAAAGCATATGGAAATTATTACACCAAATATATTTCATTTTTAAGAACACGCGAAAAAGCAATAGCAATAGAGTCAAGTGAAAGCTCAGATCAAAATCCAATAGAAAAATAAGGTTTTTGGGGACACCTCCCAAAAGCATATTAACAAAAATGGAATTTGGAACAGTTCTCTTTTCCAGATTATTATAGAAAAAACTCTTATGATTAAACCATAAGAGTTTTAATATTTTTCTGGGGCATTTTCGAAACAGGTATGCGAAAAAAATACTTTGTTTCAAGCTCTCTTATATAATTAGATTTATTGTATGTATTTTAACATGAATATGACAAAGCCTTTTATATAGCTTAGATTTACCTTTGATCATCTTCACGTTCTTTTATTTTAGATAAAACTCTACCAAATATTTTTTTATGTCCTTGATTAGTTGGATGAAGTTTATCTACATAATCTGAATACTCTAATGCATCACTCATTTTTACATATAGTACGTTATTTTCTTGGCATATTTTTTCAAGTTCTAAGTCGTATTGATTAATGGTATCATTACTTAAAGATTTACCTGGTTTAAATTCAAATGGTTGTTCACTTCCGATTCTAGTTAATCCTAATATTGTTATATAACTATTTTCTATTTTTCTTGCATTTTCAATTATTTCAACAATGTTACTTTTAAAAGTTTCTAAGTCAACTTTTTGTTTATTATCAATTGTTTGAGTGTCATTAACACCAATAGAAAGAATTATTTCATTATTTGTGGATGGAGAAGTAAATGCTCCTAAGATATGAGGAATTTTTTGAACTATATCTGAACTTGTTCCACCAGGATATGCAGCAACATGAACATAATTACTACAATGCAAACTATTTTGGTCTAAGTTTATTATTTTATTTTTAAACATTGAAGTCCATCCGTTTTGTTCAAAATCTCCAATACCATAAACAATACTATCACCAATAAAAATATAACTAGTTTTCATATATTATTAACTCCTTTAATTTTTTTTGAAACTATTACGAAACAGGTATGCGAAAAAATACTTTGTTTCAAGCTCTCTTATATAATTCGATTTATTGAATTTACTTTAACATAAATCTAAATCTTTTTCAATAATATTTTAACATTTTACTATTTTCTTAAATTTGTTTTTACCAAATTGAATTACTAAGCCATTTTCAATCTTTATTATTTTATTTATATCAGTTTCTAAATTAGAATTAATTTTTATGCCATTTCCTTGTATCATTCTTTTAGCTTCACCTTTAGAGTTAGCAAAATTGATTTTTATCAATAATTCACAAATATTAATTTCATTTTCTAGTATATTGAATTCTTCAATATCTTCAGGAATACTTCCTTTTGCAACTTGTAAATATCTTTCTTTAACTTTTTCAAATTCATTTATATCATCATACATTTTTAATAATTCTTTTGCAAAAAGCATATGAGCTTCTCTTATGTCGCCCATCATTATTGTATCGATTTCATCTGTTGTTACATCTGTTGCTAATTCAAAGTATTGTCTTAATATATTGTCTGGAATTTTCATACTTTTTTCGAATTTTTCAAAGGGAGAATCACTTAAACCAATATAATTTCCGAAGAGACTTACTCATTTTTTCAGTTCCATCTAATCCAACAAGTAATGGAAATGTCATTACTACTTGGCTTTCTTGTCCATAATCTTTTTGAAGTTCTCTTCCAACAAGTAAATTAAAAGTTTGATCAGTTCCTCCAATTTCAATATCCGCATTTATTGCAACTGAATCATATCCTTGCATTAAAGGATATAATAATTCATGCATTGATAGAGGTAAATTATTTTCAAATCTATTCTTAAAGTCGTCTCTCTCCATAATTCTTGCAACAGTGTATTTACTTGATAATTTTATTACATCTTCAAAATTCATTTTAGATAACCATGCTGAATTAAATACAATTTCTGTTTTTTCTTTATCTAATATTTTTGTAACTTGTTCTAAATATGTTTCAGCAGATTTTCTTGTCTCCTCAAATGTAAGTGCTGGTCGTGTTTTACTTTTCCCAGATGGGTCTCCTATCATTGCAGTAAAATCTCCTATTACAAATACAACTTTATGTCCCATATCTTGAAATGATTTTAATACTCTTAAAGGAACAGAATGACCTATATGCAAATCTGGTCTTGATGGATCTGCACCAAATTTTATTGTTAATCTTTTTCCACTATTTATTTTTCTTTCTAAATCTTCTTCATTAAATATTTGTATTGCTTTTCTTTTTATTATTTCTAAATCTTTCATATCTATCTAATCTCCATTCTTTATCTATTTTTTTATTATACAATATAGATATTCATATAATAACCCTTGGATTGTTCTTTTATTTTTTAACCATTGGGTCATAATATCACCTCCAAAATTCAAAAAAGCCAATTCATCCATTTTAAAGGACGAATTGACTCCGTTGTACCACCTTTATTCACAATATTAATAATGTAATATTGCCTCATTTATAGCTTATTCGTAGCAACCCGTTAGTTACTATAAGAATTGTAATTCAGATTTTATATACTGATAATTTCCAGCTACCATTATCTCTCTATAAGTTACTATAAAATCTTACTAAGTTTCTTTTTAAAACATAACTAAATTTAAATACATATATATTTTACCATTTTCTTTTAATAAAATCAACAGCAATTTTCTATAAAAAACTTGTATTCCTTATTTATTTTGCTTTTTTAGGCTTTTATTATTTTCTTTTTCTAATTGTTTTAAACTCTTTTTTGGTGTAGGCAAATCTTCAGGCATAGTTCCACCAATATCAGCAATTGCTTTTCTAACTTTTTTGCCAACTTCATAATGAGTGGAATTAGCTTCCCTTTCGCCTTGAATATTGTCTTTTCTTAATTTTTGCTCTGTTTGTGAAATTCTAAATAAATTAGCAATAAGTTCATCACTTCCCATATTATCTAAAATAT
>CAMIVO010000068.1 GCA_946401865.1 uncultured Clostridia bacterium | reverse complement strand
ATTTTCTTCTGCTGTTACCGCTTTACTTTCTACCTCTACACCATTTGCCAATACTATTATTGTAACACTATCTGGTCTTTTTCCATCTTGATTATCATTATCTTCCCATTTTTTATTTCCTGTTAAACTTGTTGTTTCTGGAATGTGAGTATTTGTAATAGTAATTTTATCTTTATAATCTCCTGTTATTGTTGTTTCATATTTCTCAACTGCAATTTCTTTTACTGTATAATTTATGTCTTTTTCATTTTCTTTTTTAAATAATTCTGTCCATGTATATTTCCAATTATTTTCATCATTTAGTGTTACCTGTTCTCCTTTTTCTTCTCCGTTTGCAAGTAATTGAACATTAATTGATTCTGGTCTATATCCATCTTGGTTATTATTATCTTCCCATATTTTTTCTACATTTACACTAATGTATTCATTAACTGGATCTTCTTGTGGGTTTGAAGGTTTAGGATCTTCGTTTTCCACCTCTCCTGTAGCAACATTTATAACTTTTGTAGCATCTACATCTTCTGCAGTTACTATATGTGTAAATTCAACATTTTTTGTTTCTCCAGGTGCAATATTAATTGTTACTTCTTTTTCTTCTGTAATTGGGTCTTTAACTTTAACATCTAATGTAATATTTCCTTTATTTGTAACTTCAACATCATATACAATTTTTTCTCCTAAAACATAGAATATATTGTTTTCAGGTTTACTTTTTGTTGATTTTTTTAATTCAAAATCTTTACTAATATCTGATGTTGGAACTTCCTTGTTATCTTTTTCTCGTACTTTATCATTTTCAGCTATTACAACATTTTTTACAGTTCCTTCTAAAATATCTTCTTCTTTAACAGTATAAGAGTATTCAAAATATGTTTTTTCTCCAACTTCTAAATCGAAAGAAAACTCTGAAGTATTTTCAATTTCTTGAATTACATTGTTGTTTTCATCTACTTGAGACATTTTTGTAATGTCTTCTCTGTCATTTATTTTGTCTGAAATTTTAAGATCAGTAAGCTTTACATTACCTACATTTGATACTGTGATTTTGTAAGAAACTGTTTCTCCTAAATCATATTTTCCATCTTCATTAGCATCTGTGCTAATTACTTCTTTAATTATGCTAAGCTTATATTTGTTAATTCCTAAGTCGTTAGCAATTCTTGCTACAACTGGTACTGGAACCGCTTCTGGTGTCCATCCTACCCAATCATCTCTAGATACTAGTCGTTCTTCTCCCTCTTCGTATTCTGTAATAACATTTGCATCTGTTGTCTGTGTTGCTATTGTTCCATCTGGATTTCTTACGGTTGTTGTTGTTGTTCCATCATTGTTCATTCTAATTGTTGTTGTCGTTCCATCTTCGTTTATTGTTGTTCTTGTTGTAGTTCCATCTGCATCATTTGTAGTAGTTGTTCTTGGAGTTGGTGCAGGTGACTCTTGATCATTATTCTGATCTCTTGTAGTTGGTTGTGGATTGTTATTTTGTGTATCAGTAGTATTTTCATTATTTTGATTAGCTGTCTGTTCTGTATTTTCTGTAGCTTGTGCTGATTCGTTACCTTTAATGTAAAAATAAGTACCAACAGATGCTGCTGTAAACAAAGCTACTGCAACTGCTACTCCAATTACAATCCTTTTGGCTTTGTAACTCATTAAAATTTCCCCTTTCTAAATTTTATTTTATTTCTCTAGCCTTATGTATTAGTCTGTTTGCACGGCCGTTAGTGCATGTTATTAGTGTAACTTCTCTTACACTTTCATCTGTAGTACGTAAGATTGATACATCATCCGGATCTGTTATAAAAGAATCATATATGTTATATTCAATAGTTCTTCCTGTTAAATCTGTAAGAAAAATTCTATCTCCAATTTTTAGATTTTTGTTTTTTCCAAACATTGTTAAAGTAATTTTATTATTATGTCCTGCTAGAGATACATTTCCATACTCATTGATGTTTCCTCCCCAATATCTGCTTATCGATACATTCATAGAATCATCAGTAGTCTGCTCTAATATTGGATATTCTAAATCTATTGCTGGTATTTTTATTATTCCAATTACTTTAAAACCTTCAAATTCAATTATACTTAATCCGTGTTCATCAATTTTATCTTCAGTTTGACTAAATACTTCTACAATTTCCTCATTTTTTTCTTCATATAATTCTTGAGTTCCATATTTTTTTACAATTAAAACAATTGTTATAACAAAAGCTAATAGTAAAATAGCCAGAAAAATTTTATAAAATAATAATTTTGATTTATTCTTCATCTTTACTCAATTTTTTCATTCTAATTATTACGGCTATAGCCACAATTGCTATAATTGCTAAAACGACTAAAAGGATAATACTATCAAAAGTACGAGGAAGTGCAGTTGCTTTTTTTATTTCTTTAACTTCTTTAACAACTTCTTGTTGATGATCTTCTTTACATGTTAAAAATTGAATATCTTCTCTAATTATTCCTGTATCAGAATTTTGTTGTAATAAAACTAAGTATTTATCACCTTCTTTAGAGTCTTCTGGTTGATAAATTACATAGTTTTCTACATTAGTATATGTAGCTTCTTTTTTTAGTTCATCATACAAGTCTCTTATTTTGGTTGTTGTCAATATTTTATTATATGTTGACAATTTACTATAATCTGTTTGAATACTGTCCACTAGTGTTATTAATTCTTTTGCTGTTTCTGATTCATTTCCATCAATTTTGATAAGTTGATATTTATAATCAAATTCTTTGTAATCATAATCTTCACTTTCTATAATATCAACTTGGCCGACAGTTTGAGTTGTAGCAACACCATTTTCATTTTCTTCGACTTTCTTTTCTTTCTTAGTATCAACACTAATTATTGTTGTAAGTGATTCTACATCTGCCATTTCTTTTTGAGTGATTACATTATTTAAATCTAGTTCTGTTACTGTTTTTTGGTCATCAACTTCAATAACCATATATACAGGTTCATTTAGATTTAATTCTGTATCTGACTCTATACATGCAATATTTGTTCCTTTATTATCCTCCCAATTTGCATGTAATTCCATTTCATTTATTTTTTCTTCGGTATTTTCATTTGCAAAAGCAAATTTAAAATCTTTGTTTTCTAGCCCGTCAATATAAATACTATAATCATTTCCAATTTGAACAATTGCCACGGAGTTATTGGCTGCAAAAATTTTTGTTGGTAAAATTATAGCTATTATTAGTGAAGCGAGCAACATAAATTTTTTAAATTTAAATTTTTCCATTATTTTCCCTCCTAAAAAAATAATTCTGGCAACATTATATTATAAAACATAACTTTTGTAAATACTTTTTTACATTTATGTAAAGTTTTTCGACTTTTTTTGATATTTTTTTATTATTTTTTTTATATTTTCTTTTCTTACGGAAGTATCAATAATAATTTTTTATAAAATAAAAACATTACTATTTTTTACGTATCGTTGTTTACGTAATTTGTTTACAGCCTGTGTATTCGATATTATATTATTTTATTTTGATAGTCTTTCATTAAAAATTTAACTTAATAAAAAATAAACTCAAATAAAAAAACAGTTTTCCAAATGTGAAAACTGTTTTTTATATTTTTTTATTCTAATGATATATTTTTTTATAATTATTTAATGCAATAATTATTAAGATAATTATTGTTCATCTGAATCCTCATTCTCATTATCAACAATTTCGATGCTTACAACTTTGCCACCATCATTCGTTCTCATTAATGTTACACCCTGGGTAGATCTTCCAAGTACACTTATTTCGTTAATATGCATTCTAATAATTGTTCCAGTATCTGTAATTAGCATAACATCTTGAGTTTCATCAGCTATTTTAACTCCTACAAGTTCTCCTGTTTTTGGTGTAATTTTATATGTAATAACTCCTTTTCCACCTCTTTGTTGAACTCTGTATTCATCTAATTCCGTACGTTTTCCAAATCCATTTTCTGTAATTGCAAGTAAAGTTGCTTTTCCTCCTGCAATAATTGATTCCATACCAATTACTTCATCATCTTCTGCAACTCTCATACCTATAACCCCTTGAGCAATTCTTCCAATTGGTCTAACATCTTTTTCATCAAATGTTATGCAAAGACCTTTACGAGTAACTAAAACGACATTATCTTGTCCATCTGTTAATTTTACAGAAATAAGCTCATCTTCTCCTTTTAGTGTTATTGCAAGAAGTCCTGTTTTCTTTCCAGAATCATATTCTGCTAATGCAGTTTTCTTAATTAATCCATTTTTTGTACCCATAAGTAGGTATTTACCTTCTGCAAAGTTTTGAATTGGTATAACTGCAGATATTTTTTCTCCAGCATCTAAGCTCAATAAGTTAACTATTGCTGTTCCTTTTGCTGTTCTACCAGCTTCTGGAACTTCATAACCTTTAAGTCTATACATTTTTCCTTTATTAGAGAAGAATAATATTAAATCATGAGTAGATGATGTAAATATTTGTTTAACAAAATCACCTTCACGAGTGGCTATTCCTGTAATGCCTTTTCCACCACGTCTTTGACTCTTATATGTATCTATTGGCATTCTCTTAATATATCCAAAATGTGTTAGGGCTATAACAGTTTGCTCTTCTTTTATTAAATCCTCAACATCTATTTCACCTTCTGCTGGAACAATTTTTGTTTTTCTATCATCACCAAATTTGTCTCTAACTTTAATTAGCTCTTCTTTTATAACTTCAAATACTTTATGCTCACTATTTAAGATTTCTCTTAAGTACTCAATGAACTTCATTAATTCAGCATATTCTTCTTCAATTTTTTCTATTTGTAAACCTTGTAATGTTCTTAATCTCATATCAAGAATTGCCTGTGCCTGAATATCTGATAAGCCAAATCTTTCCATTAATCTTTCTTTAGCATTATCATATGATGTTCTGATTATTTGAATTACTTCATCAATATTGTCTATTGCAATTCTTAATCCTTCTAATATATGAGCTCTAGCTAAAGCTTTATCAAGTTCAAACCTTGTTCTACGAAGTGTTACGTCTTTTCTATGTTCCAAATAATAATCTAAACATTGTCTTAAGGTAAGGATTTTTGGTTCTCCATTTACTAGGGCTAGCATAATTACGCCGAAACTAGTTTGCATTTGTGTATTTTTATAAAGTTGATTTAATACAACTTGAGCATTTGCGTCTTTTTTTAGTTCTATAACTATTCTAACTCTTTCTTCTCTATCTGATTCATCTCTTATTTCAGAAATTCCTTCTAATCTTTTTTCTTTAACAAGATTTGCCATATTTTCTATAAGTTTAGCTTTATTTACTTGATATGGTAAAGAATGAACAACTATTTTTTGTCTATTTCCTGACATTTCTTCAATTTCAGCTTCAGCTCTTAGTGTTATTTTACCACGTCCTGTTTTATATGCCTCTTTAATTCCTTCTATTCCAAGAATTAATCCTTCTGTAGGAAAATCTGGTCCCTTTATAATTTCCATAAGGTCTTCATCAGAAACTTCATCTTCATCTATTATTTTTATAAGACCATTTATAACCTCTGTTAAGTTATGAGGTGGAATATTTGTTGCCATACCTACGGCAATACCTGATGAGCCATTAACAAGTAATGCTGGTATTTGTGCAGGAAGCACTGTTGGTTCTTGAAGTCTATCATCAAAGTTAGGCATAAAATCTACTGTATTTTTTTCTATATCTGTAAGCATTAATTCCGCAATTTTTGACATTCTTGCTTCTGTATAACGGTAAGCAGCTGGTGGATCTCCATCGATTGAACCAAAGTTTCCATGTCCATCAACCAACATATATCTCATAGAAAAATCCTGTGCTAAACGTACTAAAGCATCATAAACAGATGCATCTCCATGTGGATGATATCTACCTAAAACATCTCCAACTGTTGTTGCAGATTTTCTATATGGCTTGTCTGGTGTTAATCCATCTT
>CAMIVO010000067.1 GCA_946401865.1 uncultured Clostridia bacterium | reverse complement strand
TTAGAAAGAAGGGATTTACGCATAAAAATAAATATATAAACTTTAGGCAGGGCTACTTTATAATAAACCGTGAATTGTAACAGTCATAGTTATAATTATAATTCATATAAAGTAACCTAAAGAAATCTAATATATTATAATTCCAATATTCCATCGGCTATAAATTTAGCAATATATTTCACCTCGTAAAAACTAATATCATTCCAATTTGATATTCCAGCTTTAATAGCTAAATCTCCAATCTCACCTTTATTATTATTAAAGGCTCTTCCCATTGCAATTGAATTATCTGTTATATATATATCATTTTTTAATCTATTGCTTAAAGCAACATCAATAGCAACAATAAACTTATTTTTTAATTTAGAATAATATCTACTTAAATCTTTATAATTACAAATATTTTTTCTCATATCTCCAATAACATATCTACTACTTATTTTATTTTTTAATTGACTTCCAACTAATGGTCCTATGCTATCCCATATAATATCGCTTGTACCAATACATACAAATACTATGTTTTCCTTTAATTGTAATTTTCTCTTTAAAATACTTACATATTCTTTGAAATCCATTTTTTTACATATCCTTTTTTATTAATGTTAATACAAAAAACTATTATTATTTTTTGTATTTCTATAAATTTTATTATCAAATTTTTATATTATGAAAATTAAAAAAAGTAGGCTTTTGTTACCTACTTAATAATTTAAATTTTTTTGATTAATTTTTTAATATTCTCTAAAAAAAACATCATTTTCTGAATTAGCATTTTTAGCTTTCATTGTTGTCCCTTTGTATATATCCTCTAGTGGAATATCAAAATTTATTGGACAAGAATATTTTTCGTTTTTATTATTTATAATATTTATTTTAAATCTTACCTTGCACGAAATATCTAATGGGGTAATTCCTGTACTTTCTAAAATATTTCCATCAAATGAAACTTTACTATCTTCATTCATTTTATAATTTGTTTTTATATCATAATTTAGATATTCTAAAGTAATAGGATTAGAACAATCAGTATAAATTGTTGGTTCATTGTAATTTGCTTGTTCATTTTCTTTGTTTGTATGTATAACATTAAAATAAATATTATTTGTTTGTTTAGGTTCCATTATTTCTTGTTTTAATCCAAATTCTTTTGAATTTTTATATGTTAAGCTCTTACTCCCTAAATTATTATTTCCTTCTAAGCTTATACTGTCTATATATAATTCTTTAATTGTATTTTTATCACTAAGACTTTCTCCATTATTAATAAAGATTGCAATATCAGTGTATTGGTAGATACTTAAATTTGAAAGATTTTTTTCTTCACTTTTATCTACTGCATTCGCACTACTGCATATTATAATTTTATCTACTTTAAAAACATCCTCTTTATTATTTTCATATAATTCAATATTATTTTTTGAAAATTGATTATTTACAATATGATGTTTTATTATAATACCATAAACGATTATTAATACGATACATATTATACTTAATAGTACAATATAAAAAAGTTTCTTATTTATTTTTTTCATATGCAACTCCAAATTATAGTCTATTATACAAATACTGCATATATCCATAAACCTTCTCATACCATCCCTGATCAGAAGCATATCTAGTATTAACAGCTTGAATAGTTGTACCATTAAAATATGTACCTCTTGCTGTAAGTTCATCTGAAATTTGTGTTCCATTTACATATAAATATCTTGTAGCTAGTGCCTCTGCAACAGTGTTTATTCCTTCTGCATAGTTTTCAAATGAACTTGCACTATTATATGGATCTGAATCATAAGCTCTATACCCAAATAAATTTCCCTTTTCTAATGCTATTTTTGAAGTTCCCCATCCACTTTCATGAATTCCAATAGCTACTAGAAACATTCCATTTATTTTATACTTTTGTTCTGCATTATAAAAAGCTTCTGCATTTTGCTCAAATATCTTGTTTTTATCAAGTGAAATATTTGAAAGAATTGTTTTATAATCACTAAGTGTTAGTCCACTACTAGTAGTTAAATCCATATCTATATTTAAATTGTTTTTCAATTCTGCAATTCTATTTTGTTCAGTAATTAGAGGTGTTACCGTTTCTGATGTAATATTTGATGTTTTTAAATACCCCTCTTGTCCTTTATAATTAACTTTTATCCATTCTTCTCCTGCTTCTTTTAATGTAACATTTAAATATCTAGGAATACTAGTAATTGTATCAGCTTCATCTTTAGCCTCTGTTTTTAAATCTTCTGCTTCTAACAAATACATGTTGTCATCAATATGAACATTATATTTTTTCATAAACTCAGATGTCCCAACATATACAATTTGTGTTACAACCTCTTCTAAAGTTGTACTTTCAATTATTTCTTCATTTTTCATTTCTTCATTTTGATATTCTTGAAGTGCTGTAACTTGTATTTTTCCATTTTTTCCTTCTTGTTTAATTTGCTCTTCATCTTTAGGTAAATTAGGGTTTTCTTCATATTCTGTAGTAAAAACAACCTCTCTTTTTTCATTTACCATTTTTTTATTTGAATTTGTATTTTCTAACATGATTTCAACAATATCAAATGCTTTTTGATTTTCTTCAAAGGCTACAATTTGCTTTTTTTCCTTATATTCATTTGTTGCAAATATTTTGTTTTTAAAAAAAGAATAAGCGAGCCCTATTATAATAATAAATAGTAAAAACCAGATAATACTAAATTTTATTACAGTTTTTCCTTTTGTTTTTTGGTACATATTTACTAATTCTCCCTTATAATTTGCAAACTTTTTAATTCCCTTTATAGTATACTATTCATTAACTTTACTGTCAATGTAATCATTTACCAATATTTTAAGTATTCCTGCAATTGGTACCCCTAAAAACATTCCAATTACTCCAAAGTATGCTCCACCTATTGTTACAGCTAATATTACAAGAATTGGACTAATTTTTAGAGAATCTCCAATTATTTTTGGATTTATTATATTAGCATCTACTTGTTGTAGTATAACAACAACAATAAACATTAAGAGTGCTTTATAAAAACCACCTGTAATAAATGTAATAATTCCAGCAATTGCAACTGCAACAATTGCTCCAAAATATGGTATCATATTAAATAATCCTATAGTAAAACCTAAAAGTGAAGCATATTTAACTTTTAAAATACTCATAGCAATTGTAGTTAATACACCAACTACAATTGCATCTATAAATTGGCTTGAAATAAATTTAAAAAATACACCATTTGATCTATAAAAATATTTTTCTATATAATTACAGGTATTCTCTTTAAATATAGCCTTTCCAAGTCTTGCAAAAAACATATAAATTTGATTTCTTTCTGCTAATATATAGATTGATACAATAACAGCAACAAATACATCAAAAACTCCTCTTGCAATTCCAACTGCACCTTTTATATACTGCATAATTCTTTCTACACTAATATATTGCTTTAAATCAAAATTTTGAGCTTCTTTTAAGGCATTATATACCTGCTCAGTTTTAAATAATGAATCCTCTGGTAAATTATTATATGTATCAATTATTCTAGAATAATAATTTTGTAAATTTGATATTAATTCATTAACACTATCTATTATTACTGGTAATATAAAATTAATAATAATCATTAAAATTAGTATAACTAATATATATGTTATTAGAATGGCTATCTTTCTAGCATTTTTTCTTATTATTCTTTTTCTTGATCTTTTAAATAATGACTCTATTTTACTTTCTGGCATATAAAGTAAATATGCCATAAGTAGTCCTACTAAAAAAGGTGATAAAATTGATAGGAAATTTTTTACACCATTTACTAGAAATCCTATACTATCTAGTGCTTTATAAGCTATTATTAATAAAATTCCAATTGATATATAAAATATCCATGAACGCCAATGACTTTTAATTTCTTCTTTCATGTTTATTTGCTCCTTTTTTTATTAAACTTCAATTTCTAGACCTATTGGACAATGGTCACTTCCGATTATATCTGTATAAATTTTTGCATCTTCAATTTTCTCTTTGATATCATTAGATACAATAAAATAATCTATTCTCCAGCCAACATTTTTTTCTCTTGCATGTCCCATATATGACCACCAAGTATAAGCATCTTGTTTTTCAGGATATAAATATCTAAAAGAATCTGTGAATCCTGAATTTAAAAGCTCTGTCATTTTGGTTCTTTCCTCATCTGTAAAGCCAGCATTTCCTCTATTTGTTTTAGGATTCTTTAAGTCTATTTCTTCATGTGCTACATTTAAGTCTCCACACATAATTACAGGTTTCTTTTTGTTTAAATCTAATAAATATTTTCTAATTTCATCCTCCCATATTTGCCTATAATCTAACCTTTCAAGCTCTCTTTTTGAATTTGGAGTATAAATATTTACCATAAAAAAATTTTCAAATTCTAAAGTAATTACTCTTCCTTCTTTATCATGTTCTTCTATTCCAATTCCATGTATTACTTTAATTGGTTCTTTTTTAGTAAAAATTACAGTTCCAGAATATCCTTTTTTTTCTGCACTATTCCAATATGAAAAATAGTTATTAAATATTGGCATATCCATAATTTCTTTTATATCTTGAATCTTTTCTCTATCTGCAATTTGCATTTTTGTTTCTTGCACACAAAATATATCTGCATCAACATTAGAAAAAAAATCTGCAAACCCCTTTTTTACACATGCTCTAATTCCATTTACATTCCATGATATTAGCTTCATATTTTCCTCACTTTGGGTAAATTGGTACCGGTTCTTTTTTGTCCCTCATTATTTTACTATAAAATAAAAAAAAAAACAAGAGGGACATTGGTCAGAGTCTGCTAAAAAAATAGCTTAAAATTAGTTCATGTTATTTTGATTTTTATTAAAAAAATGCAAGACTAATGTCTTGCATTTTAAAATTCACTATTTTAATACCATCCTTTTGATTTAAATGCACTCCATGCATTTGATGGTGATCCATATCTTGATTTTATATAACTTAATCCCCAATTTATTTGAGTTTTATAGTTTGTTAAATAGTCTGAACCAGCAGATGCCATTTTACTAGCTGGTAATGCTTGTGGTATACCATATGCTCCTGAGCTTCTGTTTTTGTTAGTTACTTGCCAACCACTTTCTCTATTCCAAAGATTAACTAGAGCATTAAAATCCGCATCTGACCAACCATATTCATAAACTCTTTGTTTAGCATATGCTTGATATTCTGCAACACTTCCAGAAGTTGCAACTCTTGCAGGAGTTTCAGATCTTGAAGATACTACTACTGATTTCACTTGAACAATTTTATTAACAGGTTCTTCAATAATTTCTTCTGAAATTTTTATTTTTTCTATTTCTGTTTCATTTTGATATTTTACTTTATATGTAACTCTTTTTAAACCTTCTTTTCCCTGTTGAATAACCTGATTTCTTGTGCTTTCTGCTCCATCTGAAACATCTTTTGTTATAGTTTCAAAAGGTATAGCTTCTTCTACAACTTCAATCTTTTCTATTACTGTGCTATATGCACCTAAAAGTGAATCTAAAGTTGCATCAATTCCACTTTCTGAAACTTTAGCTACCTCAACTTCTTGTTCAGATTTTTTTGAGATTTTTATACTTTTGTTTGAAGATATTTCTTCATCTTGGTTAGGTGAAACTTTTTCATCTTCATTTATTATTATATTATTGTCTTCTAATATTTCTTTAACATTTGTTTTTGCTGTAAGTACTGTCATTTCATAACCATTTGAAAGTTCAATTTTTACACTGTTCAAATTTGTTGCAACAGTCATTACTCCAAATCCTGAAAGTAAAACTAAAATCAAGAATGTAATTAATAGTTTTATTATAGTAAGTTTCTTTTTGTCGATTTTCTGCATAAAACAGATACCTCCTTTAACAACAAATATAATTATACCAAATTTTGCGAAATTTGTCAAATTTGGTAGGATTTGGGATAGTGTAAAATGGTTTCGGAATATACAAAAAGAAAGTCCTTTGATATAATAAA
>CAMIVO010000066.1 GCA_946401865.1 uncultured Clostridia bacterium | reverse complement strand
CAATGGAAGAATCAGCAAAAATAGCAGCAATAGCATCTGGTGTACATGGTAATAACAAGGGTAATCTAGTTGATATACTTAAAGGCAGTACTGAGAGTGATAATACAAGTTCATATGTTGATATTATTAAAGATACGACAAGAGATAATAATAAAAGAATAAATAAATCAAATTCATCAACATCATCATATAAATCAAATTCATCAACATCATCATATAAATCAAATTCATCAACAAGAATAAGCAGAACAAATGCATCAAACAAAATAGGCAAGAATAATTTACCACCTAATGCAACTCAAAAACAAAAACTACATCAATCAGATAACTCAAAATCAGAAACTTCATCAAATCCAAAAATAAATAATATAACTGATCAAATAAATCCGAGTCATACACAATCTGCTGCTACAATTGAAAAAAAATATAGTGGAGATTCAAATTACACTGAAAATAAAATACATGAAGTTGATGAAAATAAGTCAAGTAATTATGTTGATAGCTTAAAAATTAAACTTCTAAAAGATCTAAAATTATTAGATATATTTAAAATGGAATATTTTAAGAATATAAAATATATTGATAAACTATATAGAGATATAATGAAATTAATAAAGCTTAATGACATAGACAATAATAGAAACAAGTTAATTCTAAAAAAATATAGAGGAACACGTAGAGAATTAAGAAAATTTATGAAATTGTCTCATTTGCTTTATGACCAACTAAAATCTACTTTATTGATAACATATAATGACAACAGTATTATTGATGTAAAATTAACTAAGTATAAAAATAAAAAAGTAGATAATAAAAAAATACATAAAAAAGTTCGTAAAATCAAAGAAATAGATATCAATAAATTGATATTAAAGATTGATAAAGCGAATAAAAAGATTGAAGATATGACTTATAAATTATCACTAATAAAAACCTCAACTCCTGACATAGACGAATTAAAAAGCGAATTATATAAATCTAAAAATAGGCTAATCAAAAAACTTAATAGTTTAAAATCTGAGATTATAAATATTGAAGAGAAAGATATTAAAAATATTACCGAAGAAGATAATAAAAAAAACATTGAAAAAAACATTGAAAATAACATGGAAGAAAAAGTCGAGATAGAGATAGAGAAAGATATTAATAAAAATTTTGAAAAAGCTAACAAAAAAGGTATCAACTAAAATGGTTGATACCTTTAACGCGTAGTATGAAAACGTTTTCTGAACAATTTTGAAACAAAAATGTAAAATAAAAGTAATTTAAGGCATATAGCTTACGCAAATAAGGATTATACGAATTAAAAAAAATATATATATATTGACAATTAAAAATAATAATATAAAATAGAATTGTACTAATGTAATTAAGGAGGGCTGGAAGTGCGTGTAGCGTTAATAGGAAAAAATAAGTTTCTAAAAGTAGCTTTACCTGAGATACCAGAAGGAAGTTATTGGATAAGTGATAAAAAAAATGCTGATGATATAGAAAAAAAATTAATTAACATAGAAGCTAAAAATGGTAAATGGCAAATTGTAACTAATAGACTAGTTAAATTAATAAATCCTAATGCTATTAGTATATCCAATGACAATGTAATAGTAAAAAGACAGGAAGAATTAATAATAGATAAAATTGAGTTAGAGGAATATAGAACTTATGCAATTGCAATAGGAGATATACAAAATATATTTTTTATATATTGTTATCCTTTAATTGAGGATAATTTTATACACATTTCTATTGATAAAAATATTAAAGAGATACTCATTGGAAAAAGTGAAAAAAATCATATTGTATATAAGAATAACTTGGTTTCTAATACACATACTAGACTTATTTTATATAATGATAATTGGATTTTAGAAAATATTGATAAGAAGTATGGAACAGTTGTAAATGGAGAAATAATTAATAATAAATCAAAATTATTACACAATGGTGATACAATATTTATTATGGGATTAAAAATGATTGTAATGAGAAATAGTATTTTTATTAATAATCCGTTAAATAAACTTTCATATGACCAAAAAGCTTTTTCACCAATAATAGCAAAAACGATAAATATATTTACTGACACAAAAGATGAAGAGGAAGATAATTTTGATGAGAAACCATTTTATTCAAATAATGATTACTTTTCAAAAGCTCCAAGATTAACCAAAATAATTAAAAAAGAAAATATTAAGATTGATCCACCACCTTCAATCGATTCAAATGAAGAAACACCAGCCATACTAGTACTTGGTTCAACATTATCTATGGGATTAATAATGCTATTATCTAGTAGTAGAGCATTGATGGGTTCAATGAATGGAACAGCTTCAAGAAAAGAAATTGCTATTGAAATTATAGTTGCTATTGTAATGTTAATAGCGATGATATTATTTCCAATCTTGAATTTAAAATATGAAAAAAATAAAAAAATAAAACATGAAGAAAAAAGACAAAAAAGATATAGAAAATACATAGATTCAAAAATTGCTCAAATCGATCAGGCAATGATAAGTCAAAGAAAAATATTATTAGATAATTTCGTACCGATAGAAGAATGTAAAAGAATAATACTTAATAAGGAACCACGCCTTTGGGAAAGGAATATAGAAGACTTTGATTTTCTAACTGTAAGATTAGGAATAGGAAATATTCCATTAGAAGCGGATATAAATTATCCAGAAGACAGTTTTAAAATGGAGGACGATAATCTAATAGATATTTTGCATGATGTTACTAATAAATCTAAAATTCTTCAAGGGGCACCAATTGTGTATTCTATTGCTGAAAAAAATATTTCTGCTATTATTTCCAAAAGTGATGAGAATTCTATGAATATGATTAAGAGTATTTTAATACAGCTTGTTACATTTCATAGTTATGAGGATTTAAAATTAGTGTTTTTTGTTAGTGATAAAAATAAGTGGGAATTTGCAAAAATGTTACCGCATATTTGGAATGATAGCAAAGAAATAAGATTTTTTGCGGACGAGTACACAGATATAGAAAGGATAGGCAAATACCTTGAAGAAGATTTGAAAAACAGAATAAATAGCGAAAACGGTTATAACAACGTAGACTATAAAAATTATAAACCATATTATTTGATAATATCAGATGATTACAAAAAAATAGAAGAGATAAGAATTATAAAACAAATATTAGAAAGTAAGTTAAATTTAGGATTTAGTATATTATTTGTAGCAAAAGATTGGATACAGTTGCCAAATGAATGTAAAACTTTCATAACGTTAAATGACAATAAAGGACAAATTTTTGAAAGTAGGCTAGAAAAAGGAGCACAAAAAGAATTTAATATACATGTACCAGAGGAATATTTATTTAATGATATAAGTGAAAAACTATCAAATATTCAGATTAAATATACTACATCAGGAAAAAATGCCTTACCAGATGTATATCCTTTTTTAGAGATGTTTAATGTAGGAAACATTGAACAACTTAATATTGAACAAAGATGGAGAAGTAGCAATTCAACATTATCACTTAGAACACCTATAGGGATTGATAGTACTGGGAGAATTATATATTTAGATGCACATGAGAAATTCCACGGACCACATGGATTGATTGCTGGAAGTACAGGTTCAGGAAAATCAGAATTTATTATTACATACATATTATCATTAGCTATTAACTATCATCCAGATGATGTAGCATTTGTATTAATAGATTATAAAGGTGGCGGACTAGCAGGGGCATTTCAGAAGAAGAATATTAAATTACCACATTTAATAGGGACAATTACTAATATAGATAAAATAGGACTACAGAGATCTCTTGATTCAATTCAATCAGAATTAAGAAGAAGACAAATTGAGTTTAACAATGCAAGAAATATAACTGAAGAAGGTACAATAGACATATATAAATATCAAAAGTTATATCATGATGGAATTGTAAAAGAACCAATACCTCATTTATTTATAATATGCGATGAATTTGCAGAATTAAAACAACAACAAGAAGAGTTTATGGAAGAATTAATGAGTGTATCCAGAATTGGACGTAGTTTGGGAGTACACTTAATTCTTGCAACACAAAAACCAGCAGGAGTTGTAAATGAGCAAATTCGTAGTAATAGTAGATTTGGAGTGTGTTTAAAAGTTCAAACAAAGGAAGACAGTATTGACGTTATTGATAGACCTGATGCGGCATTTCTAAGAGGGCAGGGACAGTTTTATATTCAGGTGGGGAACGATGAATATTTTATATTAGGACAATCTGCATGGACAGGAGCACAATATATTCCATCCAATATGGTAAAGAAGAAGATTGATACATCAATAGAATTTATATCTGATACAGGGGAGATTATTAAGCAACTGGATAATAATATTCATAGAAAAAACACATCAGATGGGGAGCAGCTAACAAGGATAGTTCAATACTTGGCTAAAATAGCAGAAAAAGAAAAAATTAATAAAAGTAATTTATGGTTAGACAGTATACCAGAAACAATTTTTGTTCAAGACTTAAGAAGAAAATACAGAATAAATAGTATCAAAGACAATAATATTGTTATAGGAGAATACGATGACCCATTAAATCAAAAGCAAGGTCTTGTTGAATTATCGTTACTAAATGGAGAAAATGTAATTATATATGGTAGCGCAGATAGTGGCAAAGAAACACTTCTAAGTACTATAGTATATGAATTAATAAACAATTATAAATCAGAGGAAGTATGGACATATTTATTAGATTTTGGCAGTGAATCTTTAAAGGCTTTTAAAGATGCACCACATGTTGGAGATGTTGTCTTTTTAAATGAAACAGAAAAGATATCTAGATTTTTTGAGTTATTAAGTAACATTATAAAAGAAAGAAAAAACTATTTATCAAATTATAACGGTGATTTTAATTTATATAACAAAATAAGCGGAAAAACTTTACCTGCTATAGTTGTTTGTATTAATAA
The DNA here is from genome assembly GCA_946401865.1 of uncultured Clostridia bacterium. Classification (GTDB taxonomy): domain Bacteria; phylum Bacillota; class Clostridia; order TANB77; family CAG-508; genus CAG-269. Next base: position 1,379 of record CAMIVO010000066.1, on the reverse strand, counting down.
CTATGAAGCATTTAGCGAAATGTATGACATGAAGTATGATGATAATTTGCTTACTTTAACAAGAGAGGGAAATAATTGTGGAATTTCATTTGTATTTACTGTTAGTACATTTAGTGATATGAGGTATAGATTAACGCAAAACTTTAAAAAGAAAATAGCACTAAAAGTAAATAATGAAGATGATTATTATAATATTTTTGAAAATGTTGGCAAAAAAAGACCTTCAAATTTGTTCGGAAGAGGGCTAATAAGCAAAAATAATCAAATTTACGAATTCCAAACTGCAAAAATCTGTCAACCAGAAGAGTTTAATGTGTTTATAAGGGATTTGGTTGAGAAAATAAAAGAAAATAATACTACAAAAGCATTAAAAATTCCTGTATTACCAGATAGAATAGCCATAGAAGAAGTCAAACCTAATATAAAATCTTTACAAAAAATACCTCTAGGACTATTCAATGATACATTAACATGGTGTGAATATAATTTTGAAAAAAGATTAATTACAATAATAACTGGAAGAAATGTAAGGGATGTTGGTAATTATATTGGATATATTATAGAAGAATTAAAGGCAATAAAAAATATTGAAATAACTATTTTTGATGCTGAAAAAATTTTATTTGATAAAAAACAAGACATAAATACAGATTTTAAGAACTTTTGTGATAGTATAGAAAATAAAAAAAGCAACAATAAACATAATATTTGTGTAATTATAGGATTAGACAAATTTTTACAAAATTTAGGTGATATGTCATTTGAATTTATACAAAAATTGCATTTAGCTGAAGAAAAAGAGAATTATAGTTTTGTTATCTCAGATAGTGCAAATAAAATAAAAGAACATGAATATGATGATTGGTATAAACAATATGTTGAAAATGATACTGGTATTTGGGTCGGAAATGGATTTGATGATCAATACGTAATAAGTTTATTAGATAGAAGAGAAATAAAAAATAATATAGGAAATAGTTTTGGATATTATGTAAAATCGGGTGTGTTTAAACAAATAAAATTAGTAGGGATGAAAGATACAGGTGAAGAATATGGATAAAATACTTATTAAATTATATGTACCTTCAATGGAGGAAAAATATGATATAAAAATACCTTTAAATAAAAAAATTTCAGAAGTTATATTACTTCTAGTTAAAGCAATTGATGAGTTTTCTGGATATAATTATAAAACTAAGCAAATTCCGCATTTATATAATATTTTAACAGAAGAAGAGATTAATACAGATTTAAAAGTATATGAAGCTAACATAAAGAATGGTATGCAATTGCTTTTAATTTAAAAATTTGCTATTTTATAAACAAATAGAACTACCATTTCAATTTATATTATCAAAAAAAGCGAGGCATTTTGCCTC
>CAMIVO010000065.1 GCA_946401865.1 uncultured Clostridia bacterium | reverse complement strand
CCATTTTGTCCTCCTTTAATTATATTTGTTATACTTTTCATACTTATTATACTTTGTTGGAATAAAAAAAGCAATAGAATTCTTAAAATTTCTATCACTTTTTATTTATTACCTCGTTCAGAAAAGTACTTATGTTACGAACATCTTGCTAAATGACAAATTACTATAAATCTTTCAAACTACAAAATTGTAATTTGTAATACAACAAATTAATTATTTTTTAAATTTCTTATATGCCCTATCTTCAATATATTTCATCATTTCATTATATCTTACTACATAAAGTACAAAAGCTAAAAAACTAGACATTGCAATAATAATTGGCACTTCTGTTCCTTTTAGTTTTGAAATAACTACAACCACTATCCATACAATTATAGCTATTATATTTTCAAAGATATGCTCTTTTAACCATTTCCTTTTATAAAACTCTATTCTTTCCTTTAATGTAAATGAACTATTTTCTAATACCTCTATTAAATTTTCTTCTGCTTTTTCTTTATAATCTGAATCTGCAATTTTTTCTCCAGAAATCAATTCATTTATACTTACATCAAATTCTTTACTTAATAATTGCATCATTTCAATATCTGGCAAATAATGCCCATTTTCCCATCTTGAAATTGTTTTATTAGTTACACCTAATCTTTCTCCTAGTGCTTCTTGTGTTATATTTTTCTCATTTCTACATTGTGCAATAAATTTTCCTATTTTTACTTGATCCATAATATCTTACCTCCTACAATAAGGATAGTATATTTTATAAATTTTGTCTTTACCATAGATGTAGAATGCACGATAAATTACTATTTTTTGTTTGGCAACCCTTTGCAAGTTTCAATTACTATTTCTTTTAATAATTCTTTATTATCTACATCATCTACTAAATACATTGGTTTTGCAGTTTCATATGGGATTTGTTCATTCATATTATACTTTTTATTGGTATCAACTATTTTTACAAGTAATCTATTGTCATAGATTCCACCAAATAAAACATTATTATAATATAATAAGAACTCGCCCATCATTGCTTTGCAAGTTATATTATCTAATAAATCCAATTGTTCTAATATAAAATCTTTATATTCTTTTGATGTTGCCATGATAAACCTCCACTATAATTTACTATTTGTTATTATGATTATATAATAATATTCAAATTTTTTAAACTATTTTCAAAAGATTTAGATACATTAATCTTATCATTGTCTGTACTTGATACATAATAGTTTTCTGTAGTTTCAATTCTTTTATGCCCTAGAACTTCAGCAATATCTTTTATTTCACAACCATTTCTTAAACTGACTGTTGCAAAACTCCCTCTTAAATCATAAAATCTACATTTTATACCTAGCTCATTATGTATAATTTTAAATGGATATTTAATTATATCTTTTCCTGCATAAAATCCATTGTCTTTTCTAAAAATCAAGTTTACCTCTTTCTTATTTTTAGATTTATTTTTTAATTCAATTATTTTAAAATATCTAACAATTCCCAAATTATTTTTTACAGATTCAAAATAGTATCTTTTATAGTCTGATTTGTATTTCTTTTTACAACTTGTTTGATATTTTTTAAAATTAATTAATATTTCTTTTAAAGTATTACACATGTAAATTTTTCTTGTACTACCTTTTGTTTTAGTTGTACCTATGTACCAACGACCATTTTTACTTTTATCTATTGCAAATACATTTTTGTCAATATTTATAACATTATTTTTAAAATCTATATCATCCCATGTAAGTGCAAATACTTCTCCTGTTCTCATTCCTGTGTAACAAGCTGTTAAAAATGCAGTTATGAATGTTTTGTTATTTTTAAATCTTTCTATGATTTTTTCAATTTCATTTTTAGTATATATATGTTTTAAGTTTTTTTTACATCAAAATACAAATTGTTTGGAACTTTTAATTTTGATGATGGATCATATTCTATATATCCAAAATATCCTTCAGCATCTCTTAAAGATGATCTTATAACTTTTAAAAATTGATTTAATCCTACCTTTGATTTTGAATATTTAGATAATTCTAAAGCAATTTGGTTTAACAGAAATGGTTTTATTTCATTTAGTTTATAATGCCCCATTACTTTTTTTAATGTTTTAAATGATTCCTTATACCTTTTAGCTGTATCTTTAGCAATCACATTTTCAAAATAATTTTCCATCCAATAATCTAAATAATCTGCATAAATCATTGTATTTTCTTCTTTTTTTGTTCCAGTAAAAAAGAAATTATGCTGAGCTATTAATCCTGCTTCCATTGCTTCCCTTTTAGTCTTAAATCCTGACTTTGTTATTCTCCTCCTTTTACTTGTTATTTTAGGAACTTCAAATTCATATTGGTATACACTACCTCTTTTTTTAATGTTTACATTTCCCATTTTAATCCCTCCTTTTTTTATTATTTTAACACCCTTTATTCTATTATTTGATACAAAAAAGAAGCATTAACTTTTGCGTTAATACTTCTTATATTTAGATCGTGGACAGTAATGTCTACAACTTTTTATTTTTTATAAGTACTGAATTATCAGTATTATTTGTATTATTTGTATTTTTTGTTTTTAATTTGGCAACATTTTTTAAATTTTATTTAATTTTTGTTGTCTACATTTTGTCGCCTAAAACTCTTATAGTTCTTTTATTTCAATAGTTCTACTTACGATTTACCACAACAATTTTTGTATTTCTTACCCGATCCACATGGGCAAGGTTCGTTTCTCCCCACTTTAGAAAACTGCTCTGTAAAATCTATTTTTCCACCTTGTTTCCAAACTGGCATCTTTTTTCTAATTTTATCAACATATCCTATAATTGTTTGTTTTTCAAAATCATCAATGTCAAAATATCTATCCATAGCTTCTTTAACATTTTTTGCTGCTTCTTTCTCATCTAATTGAGCATTATCTATATAGTCTGTAACAATTTCTCCTCTTAGCATTTCATCATCATTTATATCAAAATCATAATACATCAATAAAAATTTTCTAAATTCTCTATATTCTTTTAAACTGTATAAGTAATTGTTACTTCCGATTTCTTCATATAATTCTCTATTATATATAATAATACCATCACTGCTGGTTAAAACATCAACTATTTTTTCATCTCTTAAATTGAAACTACATAAACTTTGATATTCAAATGAATAATAAATTGGTTCTAATTCTAATATACTGATAAATTTTATTATATTATTATATCTTTCATAATTAATTGAAATATCATTTTTTATAATATCATATACATCTTTTACATGTATTGCACCATACGTATCCGCTATTCCTTTGCTATATGAAAGTAATTCATCATAATAATCTAATTGTTGATTTTCAGTTATATTATTAATTTTATCTCTTATATATTTTGGCATATGAATAATAATGCCATCCGGCTCTTTCTTGCAGTATATAAAATTTAGCTTTTTTAATACTAAAATCATTTCCAAAGAAAATTGATTTGCTTTATTTTTATTAAATTCAGAAAATTCTTGAGAATATGCAATTTTCTTTACATCATTCATTCTTTTATCATTAAAAAATTGTAAAATAGATACTATTTTATTGTCTAAAAAATCCATTATTCTTTTAATAACTTCTTCTTTTTTCTGTTTTTTCAATTTTACAATTTCTTCTTCTATATCTTCATCAGTTCCGGCATATCCATATAGTATATATATAGCTAATAACTCAACTTTTGTTTTATCATTTAAATAATCAATAAAGTCTTTCTTCCTGTCTATCTTATCTTTGAATCCACTAGTCATAACATCAAATATTATATCACCTATATTTTCTTTCATCTTTTACAACTCCTAATTTTATTTTCCATACCATTTGCAACCATTACAGATATTTCTTCTTTTAATTGCACTTTATTCATATAAAAATTTTAATTCTTTAACATTTTTTGAGTTAAATCTAAAATTTCTTGTAGCTAAAAACAAGATATTTATAGATTTCTCCCCAATTGTTAACATTAATTACTTTTTCTTTATTAATCCTATTTGCAGCATTATTTTTTAAATATAATGCATAAATATTGTTATCTGCTGCATTAGCACAAATATCTGCATCATCATCTATAATATAGTCCACTTTTTCATTAATTAGTCTATCTATTTTATAACGTTCATTATTAAAAATTTTAATATTACCTAATCCAATTTGATTAAGCTTTTCTCTTGATAACTCAGTTTCAAAATCGTCTCTAGCTGTAACAATTATAAATTCAAATTTATCCATTAACTTTTTTAATACTATTTCTACTCCTGTAACTATATTTGCATTTTTTATCACATCTTCTTTAATTTCAGAATATATTTTGTTACATTCTTCTTTACTCCAGTTATACCTCTTTTGAAATAATCTTTGAGTATTATCTATAATAGTGTCTTTTTTATTAATATCAGTATCATAGATTTCCGTATATACTCTATATAAATTTTCTGAATCAAATATAACTCCATCTAAATCAAGTGCTATTTTTTTCATATTCTATTATTCCTTACCTTTCATTATTACTTTGTATCTTTTTTCCTATTCTTTTCTTCTGTAAAGTTATATTTGCAAGAAGTATCAATTCTTACACCTGTCATATCATTAAAACCAAACATAATTGTTCTCCTTACTTAGCTTTGCATAAGTCTCTTGTAAAGCTCACATACGTTCGCTAACAATATACTTATTTTTGGTTGTTAAAGTCTGGTGCAAAGCCTGTCATAAGATATCTGTAACTCACATTCGTTTGTACAACTATCATAATCCTAATCCTTTTAACCAATTTTCTACTTTGCTTCTAGCAGAATTTACACTTGAACCTGATATTGCTAAACCATTTGTTACTACTGCTCCTGTACAAATATTTTTTAATTGATTTGGAATACTAGACAATCCTGAACCTTCATGAGTTACAAAAGGTCTAATTGTTTTTCCTGTATAATCTAATCCTTTTAATGCTGTAAATAGTTCTTCAGGCATACCTCCCCAATATACAGGAGAACCTACATATATTACTTCATAAGAAGATAAATCTGGCACATTTTCTTTTATTGGTGCATTATGCTCTCTTGTTCTAACCTTTGCTTCTTCAATACATTGCATATAATCTGCAGAATATGGAATTTGTGGTTCAACTTTGAAAATATCAGCTCCAACTATATCTCTAATATACTCTGCAATAACTTCTGTATTTCCTTTTTCTATATACTTCATTGCTCCACCAAAATAATTTTCATCTGCTCTTGAAAAATATATAATTATACTTTTCTTATCTTTATAATTTTCTTTATTTCCTCCAAATAATCCCATTCTAATTTTCCTCCTTTTTAAATTTATTGATATTTTATAATAACATTTAAAAATAAACAACCATTTTTTACACGATATATGTATTATGCCACACTTTTTGCAAAAATGTGTAATAAAAAATGAGCAAGCAAATAGCCTACTCAAAAATTGTAATTTATCTTTACTTTTTATTAAGCATATCTTTTGGTGGAAAAGTTTAATGTGTGTGTATTTACAAACTTATTTTAAATTTGCTTTGAAAAAATTCTCCATTTTATCAAAAGGAATAACTTCTAAATTATCATATAAATCTGTATGAACTGCATCAGGAATAATCATAAGTTCTTTATTATCTGTATATTTTCCGTTTTTTATCATATCATTATAAGCATCTTTACTAAAATAACAAGAATGAGCTTTTTCTCCATGAATAATTAAAACCGCATTTCTAATTTCTCCAGTAAATGAATGCTCAGGTGTATTTATAAATGAAAGACTTGAAGTCATATTCCATCCGCCATTAGAATTAAGGCTTCTTTTATGATAAGCTCTTCCTTTATAGTATTCACTATAATCTTTTACATAGAATGGCATATCATCTGGAACAGGAAGCTCTAAACATCCTCCACCTAACTTATAATCTCCATTTTTATAATCTGCAATTCTCTGAGCATTTAAGTTTTTCTTTAATTCATATAACTCGTCTTCTGTTGTAGCATCAAAATATCCATTATGATTTACTCTACTCATATTATACATTGTTGAACATACAGTAGCTTTTATTCTTGTATCAATACTTGCAACATTTAAAGCTAAACCTCCCCAACCACAAATACCAATAATTCCTATTTTCTCAGGATCAACATTTTCTTGAATTGATAAAAAATCTACTGCAGCCTGAAAATCCTCTGTGTTTATATCAGGAGATGCAACATTTCTAACTTTTCCAGAACTTTCTCCTGTAAAAGAAGGGTCAAATGCAATAGTTAAAAATCCTCTTTCTGCCATAGTTTGTGCATATAATCCACTACATTGTTCTTTTACTGCTCCAAAAGGTCCACACACTGCTATTGCAGATAGCTTTCCTTCAATATCTTTTGGCTCATACATATCAGCTACTAATGTTATTCCAAATCTATTATGAAAAGTCACCTTTCTATGATTTACTTTTTCACTTTTTGGGAATGTTTTATCCCATTCTTGAACTAATTTTAATTCTTCATTCATCTTTTTTACCTCCATATTTATTTAAATTTTTGAAATCAAAATTACTTATAATTGAGAATAAAAATCCAATATCGCTCCGTATAAATTTTTATTTGTCTCTTAAATTATTTTATTAGTTTTTCAAAAGCATTTGCATTTAATATTGTATTTGATATAAATTTACCTTTATAAAAATTGGCCCAATTATTGAAAATACAAGGTGCAT
>CAMIVO010000064.1 GCA_946401865.1 uncultured Clostridia bacterium | reverse complement strand
ATATATTATTAATAAAAAAAAAGCAAATTTTTATCAATAAATTTTTAAAATTTTGTTTAAATGCATATAAAATTGGAAATAATTACATATAAGGAGAAAGAGAAAAATGAAGAAAAGAGCGAAATATAGAGCAAAACTTGTAATTGCTTTCTTATGGATAGGTTTAATTGGTATAACAATCTACAATTTGTACACAATGTATATAAATATAGAAATAAAAAATCCAAATTATGAAACAAAAAAATTAGTAGCTTCAGCAAATAATATAGAAAACTTTGAAAATAGCGATAGATATAATGAAACACAAGAAGATATGTTAGAAAATGTAATTGAAAGTGTAGTAGGTATTTCAAGATTAACCAGTACTGGTGGTTCAATTTTAAATAATGTTTCAGCAGAAGATTTGGGGATAGGAACAGGAATTGTTGTCAGTGAAGATGGATATATTTTAAGCAATACACATGTTACAGGTGATAAATTTAGTATTTGTTATGTTACAATTGATGAAAATGTCTATAAAGGAACAGTGGTATTTAGCGAACCAGATTTGGATTTATCTATTGTAAAAGTTAATGCAAAAAACCTTAAACCACTTGCCTTAGGAGACTCTAGTAATATAAAAATTGGAAGACAAGTTTTTGCGATTGGAAATCCAATTGGTTATGAATTTAAAAGAACAGTTACAGCAGGAATAATAAGTGCAATTAATAGAACTATTAAAATAGAAGACGGAGAAAACGTAAGTTATATTTCAGATTTAATTCAAACAGATGCTACAATTAACCCTGGAAATAGTGGAGGACCTTTAGTTAATAATAAAGGAGAAGTTATTGGAATTAATACTGTAAAAATCACCTCTGCGGAAGGTATAGGTTTTGCAATTCCGATAAATGTTATAAAACCAGTAATTAAAAAAATTAGAGAAAATGGAAAATTTGAAAAAGCAACACTTGGAATTTATGCATATGACGGGGAAGTGGCAGAATATATGAATTTAAAAAATAAGACTGCATCTGGAATATATGTTTCTCAAGTATTATTAAATAGTACCACCTCTAACACAGATTTAAAAGTTGGAGATATAATAAAAAGTATTGATGGAAAAAAATTAAATACAATAAATGATTTGAGAGAATATCTTTATAGTAAAGAACCTGGAAATGAGGTTGTGCTAAAAATTTTAAGAAATGAGAAGGAAAAAGAAATTATTGTTGTGTTAGGAAAAAATTAAGAAGATAAAGGCAAAATTACGTAGCCGTGACGATGCCCCAAATTACATATTGTTGAAAACTTTTTTAATAAAGGTATATTATTTTTTTGATATTTATGATATAGTAATTTTTGAAAAGGAGATTACTATGATTGATATTATTATTCCAGCATATAATGCGCATAATACAATAGAAAAAACATTATTTTCAATTGCTTATCAAGAAAATGTAGATAATTTAAATGTGTATATTGTTAATGATGCATCTGAAGATGACTATTCAAAAGAAGTTGAATATTTTAAAAAGTTTATGAACATTAAAGAATTAAAAATGAAAGATAATGCAGGACCGGGGTTAGCTAGACAATTTGGAATAGATAAATCCAATTCAAAGTATATTGTATTTATAGATTCTGATGATGTTCTTTCTAGTCCTTTTTCACTAAAAGTGTTATATGAAAACATAGAAAACAATAACGCTGATGTAGTTATTTCATCTTTTTATGAAGAATTGGACGATGGAACAAGAATAGAGCATATAGATGATGGTATTTGGTTACATGGAAAAATATATAGAAGAGAGTTTTTAAAGAAAAACGGTATAAAGTTCAATAATACTTATGCCAATGAAGATAATGGCTTTAATCAGTTAGTTTTTTTGCATGATTCAAAAATAGCAACTATAGATGAATTTACATATATATGGTTATTTAATAAAAATTCTATCACTAGAATAAATAATCATGAATATTCATTTAATGGACTTGAAGGATATTTATATAATATTACTTGGGCACTTAATATTGCAATAGAACATGGATGCAATGAGTCTAAAATTGCAACGCTTGCTTTTTCTACATTAATTGCAACATATTATTACTATATTGAATTTAAAGATAATGCAAATAAGGATAATTTAGTAAAATGGGTCAAAAGAATATATGAGATCAGTTTAAAGTATCCTGTCCAATCAGAAGAAGAAAAAATGAATATATGGAATAATCATTTTCTAAGTTCTACAGGTGAAATTGATCTAAAAGATAAATTAAATCCGCCAATTACTTTGGATATTTTTTTTGAAAAGATAGACAATTGCATAGTAGAAAATAAAACAATGAATATTTAGTAGCTATTAATGATAATTATGTTGAAATGTTACAAGACATGCTGTTTTCTATAAAATTAAAATAGTTGAACAAAAATTTAATTTTTAAATAAATTATATTCTTGGAATAGGCATAGACAATGTTGAAGGGATAATACACTATTCATCACCATTAAAACCTTGGAATAAAGATTATGATAATCCAAATAGAGCTAAAATTGTACCTGTTTATAATGTTGAAAAGCACTTAGATAGATGTTTGTTAAGTGTTTCTAGACAAATATTTGAAAATATTGAAGTAATATGTATTGATGATGGTTCTACAGATGAATCTTTCAATATTTGTAAAAAATATGAAAAAGAAGATTTAAGATTTAAAGTAATTCAGCAAGAACATCAAGGATTATCTGAAGCAAGAAATACAGGTCTTAAAAATGCAAAAGGAAGATATATTGCCTTTGTAGATAGTGATGACTTTATTGATCCTTTTATGTATGAAGATATGATACATAATTTAAAAGAGAATAATTTGGATATAGAAATTTTAAAAAATTATAGTAAAACAAAAATAAAAGTGTTATAATTGGAAAAAATAATACAAGGGAGGAATTTAAATTGGAAGAAAATTTAGAAAAAAAATTACTAGATGAAAAAAAATCAGGATGGTTTAATACTGATGATGAAAAATTTGGAAAGATTTTTGATTTCTGTAATGGTTACATGGAATTTTTAAATCGTTCAAAAACAGAAAGAGAATTTGCCACAAATGCTAGACAAGTTGCAGAGGAAAATGGTTTTATAGATATTAATAAGGTTGAACATTTAAACTCTGGAGACAAAGTTTATTTTGTAAATAGAGAAAAAAGTGTTTATATGGCAATAATAGGAAAACAAAAATTAGAAAATGGACTTCATATTATAGGTGCACATATAGATTCTCCTAGATTAGATTTAAAGCCAAACCCAATTTATGAAGATGGCGAATTTGCATATTTTAATACTCATTATTATGGTGGAATAAAAAAATACCAATGGACAACTATTCCGTTAAGTATTCATGGCGTAATAGTTAAAGCAAATGGAGAAAAAATAACTGTAAATATTGGAGAAAATGAAGATGATCCAATTTTCACAATAACAGATTTACTTCCACATTTAGCAAAAGATCAAGTAAATAAAAAATTGGGAGAGGCAATAGAAGGAGAAAATTTAGATTTATTAATAGGAAGTATTCCAATTTTAGATGAAAAAGCTAAACAAAAAGTTAAATTAAATATATTAAAAATATTAAATGAGAAATATGGAATTACAGAAAAAGACTTTTTGAGTTCGGAGCTTGAGCTTGTACCAGCATTTAAAGCTCGTTCTTTAGGATTTGACTATGGAATGGTAGCAGGATATGGACAAGATGATAAAGTATGTAGTTATACAGCTTTAAAAGCCTTAATGGAAATTAATAATCCTGAAAAGACAGCAATTTGCATACTTTCTGATAAAGAAGAAATTGGAAGTATGGGAAATACAGGAATGGAATCTCAAGTTTTTGATTATTTTGTTTCTGAACTATTAAACAAAACAGGAGAAAACAGAGTAAATTTATTAGAAAAAGTATTTTGCTATTCTAAAATGCTTTCATCAGATGTTGATGCAGGTTTTGATCCTTTATATGCCGGAGTTTCAGACAAAAGCAATTCTGGATTTTTATCAAAAGGTATAACACTAAATAAATATACTGGAGCACGCGGAAAATCAGGAGCATCTGATGCAAATGCTGAATTTGTTGCTTGGGTAAGAAATTTATTTGAAACAAATGATATAAAATATCAAGTTGCAGAGCTTGGAAAAGTTGATGTAGGTGGAGGAGGAACTATTGCATACATTTTAGCCAATAAAGGAGTAGATGTAATAGATTGTGGCGTTCCTGTTCTTTCAATGCATGCACCTTATGAAGTTACAAGTAAATTTGATATTTATGAAGCTTATAGAGCATATAAAGCTTTTTGGGAGATAAAATGATTAATATTAATAATCAATAATGAAAATTATTTAATGTGAAAAAGATGTGGCCATGTTTTTTTATTAAAAAATTTAAAAAATTCTAAAAAAATATTGACATCAATTTTATAATGTGATAAATAACAAATCAAAGGAGGTGAATAATATGGCAGTTAAATTAACAAAGTCACAAGTAAGTAAGACACTAAGTGAAACAAAAGGAGTATATGAGGATACATGCTCAAATTTAAAAAAAGCGTATGATAAAATGAATAATTTATATACGTATTGGGGAGGAAATCTTTATAATATAATCCAAAAAAATTGGAATGGACAAGTAGTAGAGTTGAATAATTTTATGAAAGCTACAGCAAATGCATATAACTTAATCAGCCATGCATTATTGCAATATACAACAGCAGAAAACAAGCCAGATAATCGTGGAACAGTAACTGAAATTGCATTAGGAGGTATAAGCTCAAGTAATGAAGACAAATTAACAGCAACATCAGAGACAATTAGAGCTGATAAGTTGGATATAGTAGGGTCATTGAATACAGCTAAAAATGATATTAATACAATTTTTAACAATTTAACAAATATTGACGCTAGTTCTCCTGCTATAGATGAAGCAAAGAATACTATAAAGAGATTAGGAAATACAATAATGAACAATTTAGAAAGCATTAAAAATGATATTAACAACAATATGGAAACAGCAGCAAGCAATTATGAAGCTGCAGAACGTTCAATACAATAATAAATTTAATAATATAGGAGTATTTATAAAAAATACTCCTATATGGATATATAAGTGAATGTTTTTTTTATAGTTTATTTTGTGGAATATTTAATAAACTATAAAAAAAGCATTTATAAGAAATAAATTTATAACTTAAACATATATGTTTATAAGGAGAATAAAAATGTATGAAGATGAAATAGCAAGAGAGGCAAGACGAAATGACTTAATAAACCAAGAAAACGCTTGGATTGGTCATATATCAAGAACGTCAAATGAATTAAGAGCTGTTCAAGATAGAATTAATTTACTAAACAATAAAAAGAACGAATTAAATGATAAAATAAAAAAATATCAAAATATGTGTGACAAACTTTCACAACTTATAGAAAATATAAGTAGTGCATCCAATAGCCTTTCTTCAGCACATAGTAATATGGCAAGCTTATTAAAAGGAATCAGAGGTAGCAAGTGTGCAGGTAATATGAGTAAAGTTTTAGCAAATATAAATCAACAAAAAGGAAATTTAAATAATATTAAAACGATAGCATTAACAAAAATTAAAAAATTAAAAACAGATTTAAGTAACGTACTTAAAGAGATTGAAGAAAAAACTCGAACTTTAAATGGACTTAAAGATACAATTGCTAAACAACAGGGGTATTTAGAAACCGTAAGAATAGCTCTACGTTGTTTATAAATTCCAATTATTAAAAGAAAGGCAAAATGAATATGGAAGATAGTTTTGAATATGATAAGAATTATAAGAGAGTGGTTTTAGATCTGTTAAAGAAGTCAAAAACTAATATTAATGATGGAAATAAAATAAAAATAGAAATACCTGTTGATTTTGAAAAAGCAGGAGATTTAAGAAAGTATTTAGAAATATTAAAAGAAATAGATATAAGCAAATTGGAGCAAGAAGTAAATGAAGCAACATCAGCAGCTGAAGCAGCTGAGAAAGCTGTACAAGATGAAGTGTCAGGATTACAAGCTACATTGGGCAGTTTGATAGTATCTAATTCGTCAGTAAAATCAGGTTCTAAAATAACAGGTGGTGATGCCTCAAAAATAGTAACAATACCATCTGGAATAAATACTACTAATAATATAAATTATACTAATATATTACAAGAAAAAAAGAAAACTAACCATAATACAGCAGATACAGAAGAAAAAGAAAATTTAAAGAAAATTAATTCAATAATGTCAAGTAGAACAAATTCTTCAGCCAAAATAAATCCTAAAAGGGGTACAAATAGGTCAAATTCATCAATATCATCATATAAAACAAATTCAGCAACAAGAATAAGTAGAACAAATTCATCAATGAGAGTCAAAGAAGAAACAAAAGTAAATGATTCTTCAAAAACAAAAGATGGAATAAATCCAATGGAAGAATCAGCAAAAATAGCAGCAATAGCATCTGGTGTACATGGTAATAACAAGGGTAATCTAGTTGATATACTTAAAGGCAGTACTGAGAGTGATAATACAAGTTCATATGTTGATATTATTAAAGATACGACAAGAGATAATAATAAAAGAATAAATAAATCAAATTCATCAATATCATCATATAAATCAAATTCAGCAACAAGAATAAGTAGAACAAACACATCAACGAAAGTAAAATCTGAAACAAAAGCAAATGAATCACCAAAAACAAAAGACGGAATGAAAGCAATGGAAGAATCAGCAAAAATAGCAGCAATAGCATCTGGTGTACATGGTAATAA
>CAMIVO010000063.1 GCA_946401865.1 uncultured Clostridia bacterium | reverse complement strand
TAAATATATAAACTTGGCGCGGGCTTTTAGCAATTTGACCGTGAATTGTAACAATTAATAAATAAATTATATAAAAATATTAAAAGAGATACAATATATTATAAAATATTACAACCTAGCCTCACATGTTAAATTAATTCCCAAACTTTTAAGTACATTTTTTTCGCTATTTTCAATAATATAAGTTGCATGTGCTTCTGCACCTTTTAACAATTCTAAATTTTTTAAAGTTTTTTCTATAATTGGATTTATTCCAGAACATACACTTAATGCAATTAAAACTTCCTGTACATTTAAACAATATGAGGTTTTATAAGATGTATTTTTCTTAATCTCAAATATTTTTTCTAGTATATCTGAAGATAATAAATGAACATCATCTGGAATATTATTTATTTCTTTCAAAACATTTATAAGCATAGCACTTGTAGCACTAAGTAATTTTGATTGTTTACCAGTTATTATTTTTCCATTTTCAAGTTCAATTGCTATAACCTCTTGTCCTTTTTCTTTTTTAGTAGAAAGTGCAACTTGAGCCACTTTTCTCATTTCTTTTGAAAGATTTAGTCTATTCATTAATATTTCTATTCTTTCAACTTCTTCTTTAGAGCTTAATTCTTGTTTATAATTTGATAGCACATTATAATATCTTCTAATAATTTCCATATTAGCAGCTTCTCTTACAACATTGTCATCTACAATACATTTGCTAATTGTATTTACACCCATATCTGTAGGTGATTGATAAATTACTTTTCCTGAGATTTTTGTTAAAATATTTTTTAATATTGGAAATGTTGATATATCTCTATTATAATTAACTGCATTTTTATTATATGCTTCTAAGTGGAAAGAGTCTATCATGTTAACATCTCCTAAATCTGCTGTTGCAGCTTCATATGCTACATTTACAGGATGCATTAAATTTAAATCCCAAACTGGAAAAGTTTCAAATTTTGCATATCCTGCTTGTACCCCTCTTTTATATTCATGATACAATTGAGATAAAGCAGTTGCAAGTTTTCCACTATTAGGTCCTGGAGCTGTTACAACAACAAGTTTTTTAGTTGTTTCAATATAAGGATTTTGACCATAACCTTGATCACTAACTATAAGTTCTATATCATTTGGATAGCCTTCTATAGGTTTATGTATGTATGACTTTATATTTTTTTCTTGTAAAATGTTTTCAAGATGTTTAACTGTTTTTTGACCAGTATACATTGTAATAACAACACTATTTACAGATATTCCCAAGCTACATAAGTTGTCTATTAATCTAAGTAATTCCATTTCATAGCTAATTCCATAATCTTCTCTCATTTTACTTTTTTCTATGTCATTTGCATTTATACAAAAAATAACTTCAAGATCTTCTTTAAGTCTTTCAAGTAATTTAATTTTGTTATCTGGTTCAAATCCTGGTAAAACACGACTTGCATGAAAATCATCAATTAATTTTCCACCAAATTCTAAATATAATTTATCAAACATATTTATTCTTTCTTTTATTTTTTCTGTTTGCACTTTTAAATATAATTCACTATCAAATCCCTTTTTCATATAATTCTACCTTTCTTAAAATATACAATATAAATAAGATTTTGCAGATTTTAAAATTTGCAAAATCCATTATTTATATATTATTCTGTATAATTTAGACCATATTATGCATATAACCATTGCATATAATTAAATGGTTCAATTGTTTTTGGTTTGCCATAATTTACACCAAATGTATCTACAGAAACTGACGTAATTATAACATCTGTAACGGGTGTTGATACTTCAGCATTTGAATTTTCACTAGATTCTGTTCCTTCTTCTGTGCTTGCAGATTTACACTCAACATTTTCTATACTATGTACTACTTCCATTCCTTCAATTACTTTTCCAAAACCTGCATAATTTCCACTTAAATTTGTATGATTATTTGTTGTCATTATGAAGAATTGAGAACCAGCTGAATTATATGATTCTTCAGCAAGTGCTGGTGAATATTGTGTATAATCAGCTCTTGCCATTGCAACTGTTCCTTCTGTTAAATTTAAGGTATTATTTTTATATCCATTTGCTATAAATTCTCCTTTTATATTATAAGGATCTGTTGATTTAGCCTCTTTGTTATTTGTATATTTATATGTTGCATTTTCGTCATCTGAATTATATAAATCAGCAAATGTTGGAGAGCCTGTTCCATCTCCTTTTGAGTCTCCACCTTGTATCATAAAATCTTTTACAACTCTATGAAATTTTACACCATTATAATATCCGTTATTTGCAAGTGTTACAAAATTTTTAACTGCTTCTGGTGCATATTCAGGATATAATTCTATTTTTACAGTTCCATAATTCTGTATTTCCATTGTAACAATTGGATTTGAGGTTTTTAATGTGACTTTTTTATAATATCCAAATCCTAATACTCCTAAAATAATTATAACTAAAATTAATGCAATACTCCAAAATATTTTTGAAAAATTCTTCATTTTTAAAATTCCTTTCTTTATTTATTTTTTATTTTTTATTCATTAGCAATTATAGTAAAACTCCCTTGTATTTAATTTATCATGTTATCAAATACAAACTGTTCCTGCATTCTATTTAATGAGTTTTTAATATTTCTTGCTCTTACTTCTCCTATTCCTTCAACATTATCTAAATCCTCAATACTTGCTTCTATAATATGTTGGAATGAATCGAAGTTTTGAATTAAATTTTCGACAATATTATTAGGCATTCTTGGTATTTTACTTAATATTCTATATCCTTTTGGGTATACTCCAACTTCATCATAATCTGAGAAGCTATCATAACCAAGAATTTTTGCTATACTACTATCTTTAAGTAAGTCGTCATAACTTAAGTTTACAATTTCATTGATAATATCTTCAATTGTTTTATCCTCTGAAATACAATAATCTTTTATAATTAGCTCTTCTTCTTGTTCTAATCCTGATACTAATTGTTCTAATTGCATATCTACCAGACGTCCATCATTTCCGAGTTCTGCAATTTGTCTTTCTATTTCATTTACAATTTGCATAACCATTTCTGCTCTTTGTATAACACTAATAACATTTTCTAAAGTAACTATATCATTAAATTCATATTCATTTAATATATTTAATTTACTATCAAATACTTTTTTATATTTTTCCAATGTTTGTATGGCTTGATTGGCTTTATTAAGTACTACAGATGTATCTTCTAAAATATATCTTTCATTATCAATAAATATAGTAATAATGTTTCTTCTTTGTGATATACTTATTACCAATTCTCCGGTTTGTTTTGCTGTACGTTCTGCTGTTCTATGTCTTGTTCCTGTTTCTACTGTTAAAATTGAACTATCTGGAATTAGCTCAGCATTAGCAAATATAATTTTTTTCATATCTTCACTTAATACTATTGCCCCATCCATTTTTGCAAGTTCATATAGTTTTGAAGGTGTATATTCTTCGTTTATGGTAAAACCTCCATCTACTAGCTTACTAATGTTTTCTTCATTATCAGAAAAATATAACAATGCTCCTGTTCTTGCTCTTAAAATATTTTCTAAACCATTTCTTATTGGTGTACCAGGAGCTATTTTTTTTAAAATTCCAGTTATTTTGTCTTCGCTTTTTGTTCTCAATCTATGTACCATCCCTTTCTGTTTGAATTTATTTAACTAAGTTCTATTATAGAATGTAAAACTTTATCATCTTTACTTTTTATTGTAATAATATTTTTTTCGTTTTCTTTTGAATAATAGCATTTTACTTCATCATCTAACAATATTTGATGCTTGTACATTATTTTAACATTATTTAGCTCTTTGCTAAAATATATGTCTTCAGGCAAACATTCATAAGCCAATTTTAAATAATTCAAATTATGCATATGTTTATTTATGTCTATATCAAATCTTTTTACATTATAAAACATACAAGTATTTTTTTCTTCAGGCTCTATTGATTTTTCAATTTCTTCTAATTCAAATACATGTGAATCTTCTGGGTTATATGGTACATATATTTCATCTGTTAGTTTTGTAATTCTTTTTGTTTCGAAATCAAATAGCACCCATTTTGAAGTTGCAATCGCAACTAATTTATTATTGCAATATACTTCAAAATCTCTATATGAAAAGAAACTATTTTGTTTGATTTTTCTAGCCCATGTTTTAACTGTTATTATATTTTCATAAATAGGTCTATCTAAAACTTTTAGTTTCCAATCCATTAAAAGCCAAGCTTTTCTTTTTGTTTCTATGTCATTTGCACCATAGCCACATGTTGCAGAATGAGAACACGCGATCTCTTCAAGATATTTTAGATATCCTAAGTTTGTAATTTGATTATTTTTTCCTATATCTTCTATTCCAATTATGTAGTCTCTTTCAAATTTCATATTTCCTCCAAAACACACTTTTTAACACAGCTAAAATTGTAATTATTTCGCAGCGTAAGTTGGAAAAGAATTAAATTTTGACAAGGCAAAAAGTATTAAAAAGGTAAGGGAGCATACGTGGTGTATGTGACCGCGTTTTTAATACTTTTTAACACAGTCAAAATTATAATTATTTTTCAACGTATCCAGGTTTGTTAAGAAGTCTAAACATATTCTTTTTATACTCCTCCACTCCTGGTTGATTAAATGGATTAATTCCTAATATATTTCCTGACATAGCTGTTGCTAATTCGAAGAAATAAATAAGTCCTCCAATATTTTCTTCATTTAAACTATCTATAGATATTTGAATATTAGGTACTCCACCTGAAACATGTGCCTCTATAGTACCTTCCATAGCTTTTTTATTTATATAGTCTAAATCTTTTCCAGCTAAATAGTTTAATCCATCTAAATTATCGTCATCTGAATTAATAATTATATTTGATTTAGGTTTTTCAATATTTATTACTGTTTCGAAAAGATTTCTAAGTCCCTCTTGCATATATTGACCCATAGAATGTAAATCTGTAGTTAAATCTATTCCTGCAGGGAAAATTCCCTCTTCTTCTTTTCCTTCACTTTCTCCAAAAAGTTGTTTTAACCATTCTGTCATATAATGCATCTTTGGTTCATAATTTGCAAATACTTCAATTGTTTTATTTTCTTTATATAATAAATTTCTTAAAACTGCATATTGATAACATTCATTATATTTTAAATTGCTATCATTGTAATTATCTTGAGCAAGTTTTGCTCCCTTCATTAGTTTTTCTATGTCAATTCCTGCGCATGCAATTGGAAGTAAACCAACAGGAGTAAGCACAGAAAATCTTCCACCAACATTATCTGGTATAACAAAAGTTTCATATCCTTCTTCTTTTGATAAGGTTTTTAATGCTCCTCTAGCTTTATCTGTTGTAACATATATTCTGCTTCTAGCCTCATCTATACCATATTTGTTTTCAAGAATTTCTCTAAAAATTCTAAATGCAATTGCTGGCTCTGTTGTTGTTCCTGATTTTGAAATAACATTTATAGAAAAATCTTTATCTCCTATTATCTCGATTAAATCATTTATGTAATTTGGACTTAAATTATTTCCAGCAAATAAGACTAATGTACTTTTTCTTTGTTTTAAATTTTGCATTTGATAAAATGAACTACTTAAAGCTTCTATAACTGCTCTAGCTCCTAAATAAGACCCACCAATTCCAATTACTAATAAAATATCGGAATCTTTATTTATTCTTTTTGCAGCAGCTTGAATTCTTTTGAATTCCTTTCTATCATAATCTGTAGGTAGTTCTAGCCATCCAACAAAATCTTTTTCATCATCTTTTCTTCCATGTAAATCTTTATGTATGTTTTCTACCTGTTCTTTATATTTCATGATTTCCTTTTTTGGAATTCCAGCATTTTCTAAATTAATTTTAATTTCCATAAAACTCTACCTTCTTCCTTTATTTATTTACAAAAGTTATTTTACAATAAAAAAAAGAAAATCACAATAGATTTTTGTGATTTTCTTGTAAATTATTATTTGGAGCCTTAAAATTCTCGAACATTTTCTTCATAGGAACGCTCCATCATTATTATTCTTACTGTTATAGTTCCATTTCCATTGTCATTAATAACTTCAATTTTTCTACCCAATATCGATTTTTTAGGCATGTTATCATAAAGATCTTTAGGTATAATTACAGCTGGATTAGGAATCATATTAAGTTTAGACATTTCTAAACAATAACTTTTTAAGTTTTCTAAATCAACAAATTTTTTTGGATATGCCATAATAAAAAATCCTCCTATAATTAAGCAGATTGTGGATATACACTAACCTTTTTCTTGTTCTTGCCTTTTCTTTCGAATTTAACTACACCATCTACAACTGTATAAAGTGTATCATCACTACCTTTTTTTACATTAGTTCCTGGATGTATTTTTGTACCTCTTTGTCTAACAAGAATATTTCCTGCTGATACAAATTGACCATCTGCTCTTTTTGTACCTAAACGTTTAGACTCACTATCTCTACCATTTCTTGTACTACCTTGACCAACGTGATGTGCCATAAATCTCAACTCCCTTCGCTTATGATTTTATATCTCATAAATAAAATACTTTTTTAAATTATGCTTCAACTTTTTCAGCTACTTTTGCTGTTTCTTTTTTGTCTTCAGCTTTTTTTGTAGCAGTTGTTTTTATTGATGTTATTTCAACTTTAGTGTATGGTTGTCTATGTCCTTGTTTTGTTCTCTCATTCTTTTTAGCTTTCATTTTAAATACTATGATTTTTTTAGCTTTTCCGTGAGAAACAACTTTTCCTTCAACCTTTACACCAGCAACATAAGGATTTCCAACTTGTACTTTTCCGTCATTAGATACTAAAACTACATTATCAAATGTAACTTTTTTACCTTCTTCTGCATTTAATTTTTCGAAAAATACTACATCTCCTTCTGATACTTTGTACTGTCTACCACAGCTTTCAATTATTGCGTACATTCTAAATGCACCTCCTTATTTGTATACTCGCTAATCCTTAATTTCAGGTAGTTACGTATTTTGTAACATTTACGAACCTTGACTAAGCGGATTACAGAAAAATATTATACTACAATATTTAACACTTGTCAAGGAATTTTACGGCATTTTTTAGTTTTTTTATCTAGATGTTACAATTCACGGTTGATTATAAATTAGCCCTGCTTAAAGTTTATATATTTATTTTTATGCGTAAATCCCTTCTTTCTAACAAAAATGTA
>CAMIVO010000062.1 GCA_946401865.1 uncultured Clostridia bacterium | reverse complement strand
ATCTACATTCCTGTCAACGGAAGAATTTCATATACTATTGTTTTTGAAGTAGATGGTTTGCTTAAATTAAATCCCTTATAATTACTTGTAAGTAAAACTTTATTTTCAAATACATCATCTCTTTTAACATTTGAATTTACCTTTGCTTTAATAATAGCTGGATTTACCGTTTTAAAACCTACACCTACTGTTCCAAAATCAATTTTTATTTTTGTTACATATTCATTTTCTGCAAGCTCATTTATAAAGTCTATTTGTTCAGATATTTTTGTTGAAACATCCTCCATTAGTAGCACATAATCATTTTTTAAATTCGTTTTATAGTATAAATTATAACTATTTTCTTGATTAAATGTTCCTAGGAATATTTTATTGACTTTAATAAATTCAGTAGGAATTTCATCCTCCCAAATGAAATTATCAAGTGCTACATTTCCTGTGTTTTCTATATTTATTTTATATTCAATTTCTTCTCCTGCCAATGCTTTTTCTGGTCCTGTTTTTACCACTTCTTCATCAGGTTTTGCCGGTTTATTTTCTAATTTTAAGGTTATAATTTGACGATTTTTTGATATTTCTACATTTTTTTCAGTTTTATCTAACAAATACCATTTATTAGTTTCAACTTCTTTGACTTTATATTTTCCTTTTTCTAGATCTTTGGAAATTGCAATTCCCTCACTATCTGTTTTTATTGAATCTACAAGTTCTCCTTTTTCATTATAGATTTCAAATTTAACATCTTGTAAAGCTGAGCCTTTTTCTAAATCTGTTATTTCACTTTTTTCGGCTGTTGTTTTTATTATTTTGACTTTACCTTTAATTTTTTCATTTTCAAATATTATATCTTTTATTTGATTTTCTTCTAAAACAACTTCTTTTATTTCATTATTCAATTCATACATTTCGTTTGTATTTACTTCTTTAAACCTTAACCTGCTATAATCTTTTAAAGCATATTCTTTAGTTACTGCCTCACCTTGTTCATCTGTTGTAATTTTTTCTAAAACATTATCCTTGTCATCAAGAACCTCAAAAGTAACATTTTTTAGTTTTACTTCATGATCTTCTTTGTCAACTTTTATTATTCTAATTTGACCTTTTTTCAATTCATCTTCAATTTTTTCTTCAGTTGTTTCATTCCATTTTATTTGAACCTCTTTATCCTCAGTTAAATTATACCATTTATTAGTACTAATTTCTTTTATTTTATAATTTCCTGTTTTTAAATCATTTATTTCTATTTTTCCATTTTTATCTGTATAATATGTTCCTACCAATTTTGAATCTTCTGAATATAGCTCAAATCCAACATTTTCAATTACAATACTATTATTATCTTTGTCTACCTTATTAATAATTAAATTTCCTTTTTTATGCTTATTTTCTATATTTAAAACTGTTTCTTTATTATAAGTAACATCTACAGTATAATTAGAATTTTCATCTAAAACATAATTCTCGTTGGTTTTTATTTCTTTTAAGGTATATTTTCCTTGATATAAATTAGAAATTTGAATCTGGCCTTTATCATCAGTTTTATAATCTCCTAGTTTTTCATTTTTTGAATTGTATAATTCAAATTCGACCCCTTCTATAGGTTCTTTTGTATCTTCATCAGTTTTATTTATTACAATTTTTCCTGTATTTAGTTTTAAATTTGTATTTATTTCTGCTGAAATATTTTGATAAGAATTTGCAGTTAATAAATAATTTTGAGTCCCTGAGATCCTTGTTTTTCCATAATATAATGGATATGATTTTAATTTTGCTTCTATTTGAATATTAATATTTTTATTTGAATTCAAATTTGCCTTTGGAATTTTTATTTTAAATTTTTCTCCTGAATTAAAAGATGTTTTTATATTTCCATTTATATCTGTTATTAAATCTCCATTTGATAAGCCTTCTACCGTTTTTATATCATATCCTTGTATTGCAGTTCCTGAGGTTACTTGATAAATTGTAGAATAATAATTTCCATCTTCTGTCAGCTCACCTTTTTGAGATATTTTTAACTCATTTTTAAAATTATCTTTTTCATTTAATCCAATATCAACTAATTTATGCAAAGCCTGAAGCATTGCTTGACCTTCTTCATCTCCTTCATCTGCTGTATATAAATTTATATCAGCCTGTCCAATCAAGCAATATATTGCAAATTTTGTGACAGCAAAAGCGTCAAAATCTGAAGAAAGTCCCATTTCTCCTGCTGTTTTGTATGGATATCCATTTTTAACAGCTCTCCACACTGAATTATTATCTATTAATGAATCTATATCAACTGAGTAATTATCAACTGCTCCAACTCCATGCATATCTCTATTTAAACAATATGCTGGATAAAATACACCATCTTGATAATGCCCTACAATACTACAGGTACAATAAGTATACATTCCTTTTTCTTCTTTATAGTATTTTAAATGATAATCTGCATCTCCTATCTTTTGTATATATGCTTCTGAAATTTCAAATGCTGCATTAACCATTTGGTATGCATTAGAAATAAATATTATTGCAAGCAATAATATAACTAATATTTTTGATAAAAATTTTGACATTATTTCCTCCTAAATTAAATTAATACGGAGTATAGAAATAATTATTAAAATAAAATTTAAATAGATTTAACAATAAATATAATATACTATTTTTTAGATTATGTCAAGTATTTTTTGTAAAAAAAACAGAGCAGGTAGAGAACTGCTCTGAACTGTAATTTCGTTTTTATTTTTAATAATTTTCAGCCTTTATCTCAAAGAAAGATTTAGGATGATTACATACTGGGCATACTTCTGGAGCTGATGTTCCAACAACAATATGTCCACAGTTTCTACATTTCCATATTTTAACTGAACCAGCTTCAAATGCCTTTCCCTCTTCAACATTAGCTAAAAGTTTTCTATATCTTTCTTCATGCTCTTTTTCAATTTTTCCAACAGCTTCAAAAAGAAATGCTAATCTGTCAAATCCTTCTTCTTTTGCAGTTTTTGCAAATTCATCATACATATCTGTCCATTCGTAGTTTTCTCCATCTGCAGCTGCTTTTAAATTTTCTGCAGTAGTACCTATTCCTGATAATTCTTTAAACCAGATTTTTGCGTGTTCTTTTTCATTTAATGCTGTTTCCTCAAATATTGCAGCAATTTGTTCATACCCTTCTTTTTTTGCTTGACTTGCAAAAAATGTGTATTTATTTCTTGCTTGAGACTCTCCTGCAAAAGCAGTCCATAAGTTTGCTTCTGTTTTAGATCCTTTAAGTTCCATAATTAACCAATCCTTTCTTTTTGTGCAATGCACTTTTTTCGTTTTTATTATATCATATCTTAATATTTTTTCAATCATTTATTTAAATAATTTGTTAAATGTCCATTAATATAGTTTTAAACATCTTAGACAGGTTCAAATTTTTATTATCTGGACTGTAACGAATAATTCTGAAATACTGCATTATATATTGTTTCTGCATATTTTTTTACACCTGCTCCTTTTGGATGAATTCCATCAGCATAAAAATATTCTGAATGATTTTTTGATACAACATCCCATTCTACAATGTGAATATTTGGATAATCTTTGGCAAATTCTCTAAATTTATCATTAAAGGTTGGATCATCAGCACCAACTGCATTTACCCAATATAATTCTCTATCTCCTATTATTTCCATTAGTTGTTTATTCTTTTTAGTTGAATAATCTCCATTGTTTGCTAAACTCAAAATAACTGTATTAGTAAGCTTTCCCTTACTTTTAAGATCTTTCAAAATTGTTTCTCCTGCTGATAGGTTTCTTGAAACTTTTCCATCAAAGTATCCATTTGGAAATTTCTTATATAACTCATTTATTGCTCCAAGTAGAACTGAATCACCTATTCCAACTACAGGTAAATTGCTTACTTTTTCTGCAATTTCTTCCTCATCTGCTATATTTTTTTCTGCTTTTTGGTCTATTTGTGTTACTTCATTTTTTTCTACTTCTTTATTTTCGCTTATTTTCGTTTCTTCTGTTTTGCTTTCTGTCGTTTTATTATTCTCATTTTGTGTTTCTTCTTTAATTGTAGATTCTTGTTTATTTTCTGTTGTTGTTCCTGTTTCTTGTATATTTTGGTTATTTATAAATTCTTCGTTTTTTTGCTCTATTACCCCTGCATTTTCGTTTAATACCTTTTCTAGTTCTTTCATTTCTGCAGTGTGGTCTTTCTCTGTAATCACTAAAAATACTCCAATTATAATAATTATACCCAAAATTATATTTTTTATAGCTTTTAGAATTTTATTTTTTGTTTTATAATTAACTAATATATGTACGATAATTGATGTTAATATCGTTAAAATAATAATAAGCAATATTTTTCCAAATCTATTTATTGGTAAATTTTGCATAAAAAACATAATTGGATATTGTACTAAATATATTTCATACGATATTTTTGCAAAAGCTTTTGTAATCTTATTATTACTTGCATTAGCTTGTACTGTAGCATATTTAATCATTCGCATTGATATAAAAGTTGCTAATACCATAAATAATGCAAAAAATTTTGATTCGGCAGAAATAAAAATACTAAATAAAATAAATACAATCATATACATTGTGTAAATAAATGCATTATTTGTTTTCAAAAATTTAGGTAATTTTGTTCCATACTCAAATTGTATTAAAGCTAATAATATTCCAAAGAAAAGTGAAAAAATTCTTGAAAATGTATTATAATAAACTACCATTATGTCTTTGGTAAAACTCATATGTATAAATAGCCCCGTTGTAGTTATAGTTAAAGCAATTATAGATATAGTAATAATATTTTCTTTATTTTTTCCTCTATATTTTTTAAATAAAGAAAATATAAGTGGAAATATTAGCTCAAATTGCATTAAAATTGATATATACCATAAATGTATAAATGGTGAATTTATATTTTTTGTAAAATAATCTTGGTTAGCTTTTAGTTGCCAAAAATTATTATATCCAAAAATTACAGAGTAAGTTTCTTTTTTTAGATTTAGCCATATAATATTTGGAATTATTTTTGAAAAAATTATAGTTAAAAACACCACTATTAATAAAGGTAAATATAGTGTTTTTAACCTATTAATATAATATGATTTAATAGAAAATTTTTCTTTTTTTAATGCAGACATACATGTTAAATATCCACTTAGTGTAAAAAAAGTACATACTGCTAAAAAGCCACCTGGTAATATATTTAAATGGTATAATAATACCATTATACATGATATATTTCTGATAATATCTAATCTTTTATAATAAGGTTTCTTTGTCATAATTTTTTCTTCTTTCTTTACTTCGTTTATTATTAAATATTTTAATCGATTAAAAAGAATTTGAACCTTATTTTTGGTTTCAAATTCTTTTTAATTTACATAACCATGCTTTTTATAAATCTTTTTCCTTTTTTCATTATTTTTTTTGTATCCATGTTAGAGGCCTCTGAAAACATCCAAATTGCACCCGCAGATACCAATGTTCCTATCATTACACCTTTTATAAATTTCATATGCTTAATCCTCCTTTAGTTTTAGTATTACTTTTTTTTATTATAGTATACCAATTTTAATTAAGAAAATTTATAAACATATAAATTTCAACTTATTATTTATGTACCTCAAAAACATCTTTTCTTTCTCCACATACTGGGCAAACCCAATCTTCTGGTAAATCTTCAAAATTAGTTCCAGGAGGAATTCCAGCTCTCTCATTTCCTGTTTTAGGATTATATATATATTTGCAAACTCCACACTCGTATTTTTCTCCTTTGTCCTCTTTTAAAGATATAAAATTTCTATATCCTAAAAACATTGCAGCAATTACCATTAATAAATATGAAAGTGCTTTCCATATTCCACTTTCTAGAATTATAATTGCAAATAGTCCAAGAGCTGCACTCATAACATACATTATTAAAACTGTTTGTTTTTGTGAAAATCCTAAAGCCACCAATCTATGATGTAAATGACCTTTATCTGCTTTAAATATAGCTTTTATTGATTTTCCTTTTATAAATCTCCTTATTATTGCCCAAGTAACATCAAAAATAGGTAATCCTAAAGCTAACATTGGAAGTGCTATAACAACTGCAGTATATGTTTTTGCAAGTCCCAGTATTGATATAATAGAAAGAATATATCCTAAAAAATTTGAACCAGTGTCTCCCAAAAATGTCTTTGCTGGTGCAAAATTAAAAGGCAAAAATCCAACTAGTGCTCCTATTAATGAAGTTATCATAAGAATTGCAATCATTGGTGAATAATTTAGAGCAAAAATTATAAGTAACGAAACACATGATATTAATGCAATTCCTGAAGATAAACCATCCAAACCATCTATTAAATTAATTGCATTTGTAATTCCAACAATCCATATTATAGTTGCAACAATTGATACTTGATTAGATAAACCCAAACTAGTAAAATATGGAATATTTATATTGTCAATTTTTACTCCAAAGGAAACAACTACAATTGCGGCTAAAACCTGTCCAAGCAGTTTTTGTAAAGGCCTTAATGTTGTTGTATCATCTAGTATTCCTGTAATTAGTATAATAATAATTCCAAGTCCTATACCAATAATCTTTTTTAAATATTCATTTTGATCAAATAAATCTATACTTCCTTCAATTTGCATTACAGAAATTAAGTAAAAAAATGAAATAGCAAATCCTGCTACAATTGCAATTCCTCCAAGTTTTGGAATTGCTTTTCTTCTCATTCTTCTTTCATCTTTTGGTATATCAACAGCTCCAATTTTTTTCGCAATTTTTATAGAATATGGAGTAACCATAAAAGTTGCAATAAATGCTAGTAAAAATGCTATTGAAATATTTCCCCACATATGCCAAACCTCCAAATTATTTCATATTTTCATTTTCTATATCTTTTATCATATTTACTCTTACTTCATGACGACCCATATCAAAACCACTTGCTAACCATAATCTTACAATTTTAATAGCAAGTTCAGTTGATATTGACCCTGCTGGTAATGATAGAACATTTGCATCATTATGATTTCTTGAAAGTGTTGCTTCTTGCTCAGTATTACATTTTGTACATCTTATTCCTTTGAATTTATTTGCTGCAATAGCCATACCATTACCTGTTGTACAAATTAGAATTCCTTTATCACATTCTCCATTCAGTATTTTTAAACATACTTTTTTGGCATAAATTGGATAATGCACACTTTCTTCTGAATAGCAACCTTCATCAGAATATACTACTCCAATCTCATCTAAATATCTTTTTATTTCTTCTTTTAATTTATATCCTCCATGATCACAACCAATTGCTATCATATCTATAATCTCCTCTCTCTTTTTCTTCTACTATATCATAATTTATATTATAATTCAACAAAAAAATTATTTTTTTCCTATATCTGTACTTATTGACTAAGTCCC
>CAMIVO010000061.1 GCA_946401865.1 uncultured Clostridia bacterium | reverse complement strand
TTGATTACATTTTTGTTAGAAAAAAGGGATTTACGCATAAAAATAAATATATAAATTTGGCGTGGGCTAATTTATAGTAAACCGTGAATTGTAACATGTAATATAAACGTAATAAAAATGTAATATTTTTGCAGTTGCATATTTTTTTGTTTTATGGTATAATACACACATTAAATGAAAAAGGAGGAAATTACAGGAAATATTCTTGTAAAAATATAGTAATGAAAAAAATAATAAAAAGTATTTTAATTATAGCAGTTATTATTTTATTAAATACAAAAGTATATGCTACAACAGGAAAAATTACTTCAGATAATGTACGTGTTAGAAAAGAAGCAAATACAGATTCAGAAATTTTAACATTAGTATCAATAGGAGAAGAAATTGAAGTATTAGAAACTGCAGAAGAGTGGACTAAAGTTAAATACTCAGAATTTACTGGATATATTAGAAATGACATGATAGAAGTGCAACAAAGTGAAGAAAACAACGAAAATGAAGAAAATACAGAAAACAACAATAGTACAGAAAATGTTGAAAATAAAGAAAACACAGAAAAGACAGAAAATGAAGAAAACAAAGAAGATGTAGCTAAAAAAGAAGAAATACTAAAAAAAGATGTTTCTTATTCTATACCTCAAAAAATTGATTTAAAAATAGTTCCATCTATAAACTCAAGTGTGGTAGCAAATATTTCTGAAAATTCTAATTTCTATGTAAAAGAAATTATCAATAAATGGTGTTATGTAGAAAGTGGAACAAGTTGCGGATGGACATTAAAAAGTAAAATAGAAGCAAATTTACAAAATGAAACTGTAAATGAAGAAAATAAAGAAGAAAACGCTGAACAAGAAAATACTGAACAAGAAAACAAAGAAGAAGACAAAAAAGAAGAGGAAAAACAAGAGGAACAAAAACAAGAAGAACAAAAACAAGAAGAAAATAAACCTCAAGAAAAACAAGTAAATGAAACAAAATATGTTTCAGTATCAGCGTTAAATTTAAGACAAGAAGCAAGTAGTAATTCAGAAGTTATAGATCAACTTAATTTAAATACACAAGTTACAGTTACTGCCTTAGTTGATAATTCTTGGGCTAAAGTTACATATAACAACAAAACAGGTTATGTAGCTTATAGATATTTATCAGATAGCAAAACTGCTGTAACATCTAGAAGTGAAAATGTTAACAGAGAAAGTCAAAAACAAACATCAGAAGCTGCAGAAAGCTCAAAATCAGAAGAAAGTTCATCTTCAAGTTCTGGTTCAGGTACTGGTGCAGAAATTGTTGCTTATGCAAAACAATTTTTAGGTTGTAAATATGTTTATGGAGGAATGTCTCCATCTGGATTTGACTGTTCAGGATTCACAAGCTATGTATATAAACATTTTGGATACTCTCTAAACAGAACATCTTCAGGTCAAAGAAGCAATGGTGTTGCAGTAGATAAATCAAATTTACAAGCAGGAGATATTTTATGTTTTAATGGGCATGTTGGACTTTATATTGGCGGAGGGTCATTCATACATGCTGCAAATCCTAGCAAAGGTGTAATTATATCTTCATTATCAGAAAGTTACTATGTTAAAAATTACATAACAGCTAGAAGAATACTTTAATAAAAATCGAATTGAAAGGAACTTAATGTTAGAAAAACGCAAGATTTTAACAATTACAATTCGGATATATTATAGGAATACTATGGGGGCTTTATTGTAGAAATACAATAGCCCTTTTTTATTGTTTAATATTTCTAATATATCTGATAATAAATTATTTTACCAAAAAGAAAACAAAGAAATTTAAATTATTTTCTTTAAGTAGATATTTACGATATATAAAAATAATTTTTACTGTAAAAGTACTGGTTTTAATTATTATATCTTCAATTTTATCTAATTCAATTGTTTTAATTCAAAATAAAAAATATGAAAAAATATATAAAAATCTTAATGGGAAAAATATCGAGATTGTTGGAGTAGTTGTATCTGAGGAAAAAGATAAATATAAAATAAAAGCTAGTTTAAAAGAATTTAAAAATATATACTTTTATTTAAAATGTGATGAAGAATTAACTTATGGAAATGAAGTTAAAATATATGGAATTTATGAAACACCTAATCAAGTACGTAATTACAGGGGTTTTAATTATAGAAATTATTTAAAAACTCTAAAAATTGTAGGTACAATAAAATCTGAAAAAGTGGAAATTACAAAAAAAGAATCGACTAAAATTTCTACAAAAATTAATAAAATCTCAATTGCAATAAGTGACAAAATAGATACTTTTAAACTAAAAAAAGAGGAAAAAGCAATTTTAAAAGGGCTTTTATTAGGGGATAAATCAAACCTTGAAGAAACAACAATATCAGATTTTTCTGATAGCAATATTTCACATATATTAGCAATTTCTGGTATGCATATATCTTATATAATATTAATTATAAGTGTTATTTTTAACAGTTTAATTGGTAAACATTTTTCAAAAATTATTACAAGTATGTTTGTAGTTTTTTATATGTATTTAACTAAATTTCCATTAACTTTAGTTAGAGCAGGTATCTCAGGAATTATTTTAATTATGTCTAATTTCTTTTATAGAAAAAATGATTTATGGCAATCTTTGGGTTTGTCTTTAATTATTATTCTTATTTACAATCCGTTTTCTATTTTAAATATAGGGCTACAATTGTCTTATTTAGCAATTATAGGAATTGTAACTTTTCAAAAAACTTTACAAAAAAGTATAAAAATTTATTTAGAAAGGCTTAACAACAGAGCTATTAGAAAAAAATGGAATAGGTCAAAAATCTTTCTTAGATTGATAAATTCAAAAATAGTTACAATTATGATAGATTCTTTTTTGCTTACTATATCTTGTATGATAACAATAACACCAATTCTTTTATATAATTTTAATACATTAAATGTGTTTGGTGTCTTTCTAAGTGTTTTAGCAGGTTTTATTATTGGTCCAATTATAATATTAGGTATAATTTGTTTAATATTTAAGTTTAATATTCTTGTATTATTTTTATCTTTGGGTTTAAAAATTTTAATTTTCATTTCTAAAATAGGTCCAAAAATTCCATTCAATAAGGTTTATTTAGCTACACCAAATATTTTGGTAGTTTTAATATATTATTTAATTGTATTTTTAGGTATAAGTATTTTAAAAATAAAAAATGAAAAAGCTCCAAATATGTTTCAAATTAGAGTTAGAAACATATTTAGTTTGATAAAATATAAAATTAAATCAAATAAAAATAAATTTATTTCAGTAGTTTTATTAATTTGTTTATGTTTAGTTTTTTATAGTTATATTCCAAAAAATATAAAAGTTTATTTTGTAGATGTTGGTCAACGGTGATTGTACTTTTATTGTTACTCCTCATAATAAAAAAATATTAATAGATGGTGGAGGAAGTGAGTTTTCAGATATACGGAAAACAGGTTTTAGTTCCTTATCTTTTAGATAGAGGAGTAAAAAGTTTAGATTATGTAATAATAAGCCATTTTGATACAGACCACATAGGCGGAATTCTTACAGTTATGGAAGAGCTGAAAGTTGATACAGTAGTAATTTCAAAGCAAGGCGAGATAAGTGAAAATTATGAAAAGTTTGTACAGATAGTTAAAGAAAAACACATAAAAACATTAATTGTTGGACAAGGAGATAGGCTTAAAATTGAAAATGAATTTTATTTTGATATTTTATGGCCAAGTAAAACAAATTTAATTACTGAAAATATTTTAAATAATAATTCGATAGTTTGTAAATTGCATTATAAAAACTTTTCAATGTTATTTACAGGAGATATTGAAGAATTAGCAGAAAGAGAGATTTTAAAGCAATATAAAAATAATGCACAGGTATTAAATTCCTGCTTTTTAAAAGTTGCACATCATGGCTCAAAAACATCTAGTATTAATGAATTTGTAGAAGCGGTTAGACCTAATATTTCTTTGATTGGAGTGGGTGAGAACAATAAATTTGGACATCCAAATAAAGATGTAATAGAAAGATTAGAAAAAGTGGGCTCAAAAATATATAGAACAGATACAATGGGGGAAATTACAGTATTTGTAGATAAAAATGGAAAAATTAAAATAAAGAAAATGTGCGACTAAATTTAGTTGCAAAATTTTAAAAGAAGGAGTATAATATATGAGTAAATTAGAAAAAGAAATAGAAAGACTAAAATCAAAACCAAAAGATTATACATATGAAGAAGCAAAGAGTTTATTAAATAAATTAGGATATATTGAGAATAATAAAGGAAAGACATCTGGTTCAAGGGTAACATTTGTAAATAAATACAACATTAAAATAGAATTACACAAACCACATCCTAAAAATATTTTAAAATTATATCAAATCGAAAAAATTTTAAAAAGATTAAAAGAAAGAGGTGAGTTATAATGAGTAATATTATGAAGTATAAAGGATATTGGGCAGAAATAAGTTATAGTGACGAAGATGAGTGCTTTTGTGGACAAATAGAAGGTCTAAAAAATGATTTAATATTATTTGAAGGAAATACTGTAAAAGAGTTAAAAAAGGATTTTAAAGATGCTATTAATCATTATTTACAAGCATGTAAAGACACAAACAGTTTGCCAGAAAAACAATGCAAAGGTTCATTAAATGTTAGATTAGGTACAGAGCTTCATACAAAAGCTAAAATAAAATCTATGGAAAAACATATTTCAATAAATGAACTAATAAAAGATGCAGTTACAGCATATTTAAAAACAAATTAGAATGTTACATTTCACAATCAAAATGGTTTACACAAGAGATATAATATATTATTTTTTTCCATTCCCAACTGCTAACAGTTTGTAATAAAATTCTTGCGGTGCTAGTCGCTCCTCAGAATTTAAACAAACTGTAACTTGCCGGTCCTCACATCCATTACAAAAAATAATATATTATATCTCTTTAGATTACTTTATATGAATTAGCTGTAAATTGTAATATTTAATTATTAGATATAAAAAAATATTATAAATTATATTGATTTTTAAATATTAATATATTAAAATTATACCTAGAAAGAGAGATTAAAAATGAATATTTTAGCAATAGGAGATCTTGTGGGAAATGCAGGAATTCAAGAGTTAAGAAAAAGACTTCCAAAAATAAAAAATGAATATAACATAGATTTTGTTATTGTAAATGCAGAAAATTCAGCAGAAGGAATGGGAATTACTGAAAAAAATTTTAGTGATATTCTTTCTTGTGGAATAGATTGTATCACAATGGGAAATCACACTTGGGGAAAAAAAGATATTTTTAAGTTTATAGATCACCCAAAATTGATAAGACCAAACAATTACCCAAAAGGTGTTTGTGGAAAAGGATATAATATTTATAAGTGTAATAACAAAAATATAGCTGTAATTAATTCTATGGGTAGAGCAGAAATAAATATAGGACTAGAAAATCCATTTTTAATAACCAAGGAAATTGTTACCAAAATAAAAGATAGTGTTGATATAATAATTTTAGATTTTCATGCAGAAGCTACAGCAGAAAAAGTTACAATGGGGTATTTTTTAGATGGAGAAGTAACAGCTGTTTTTGGAACACATACACATGTACAAACTGCAGATGAAAAGATTTTACCTAAAGGAACTGCATATATTACAGATATTGGTATGACAGGACCAAAACAATCTGCTTTAGGAATGAATTTGGAGGTTGCTATTAAACGATTTACAACAGCACTACCTGAAAAGTATAAAATTGCATCAGGAGAATGTATTTTAAATGGTGTTGTTTTTGAAATAAATGATGATACAAATAAGGTCCAAAAAATAGTTAGGATATAGTTCAAGTATAATTTAGAAACAGATAAAATAATTAGTTTTAATTTAGTATAAATTGAAAGGGATTTATAAAATGTCAACTCAATTAGGAAGAAAATATGAAAAAACAAAGAAAAGAAATACTACAGATGGAAATAAAAGAAAAACTACAGATGCAAATAAAAGAAAAACTACAGATGGAAAAGAAGGAAGAACAAAAAACAAAACAAGAAGTACAGGTACAGGAAAAAAGCCAACAACAAATAGTAATAAAAGTAAAAGAAAAATAAGTGGAATAAGAAGGCTTAAAGCAATTTTTTGTGCTGGAGTGGTAGCTTTGACTGTTTTGGCTTCAAGTAAAGTTAACAGCCTTATTAATAATACTGTTACAGTTGTAAAAGATGCTGATGGAAACATTGGCCTATCAGATGGAAAAAAAGCTAAAATTATAGACCTAGATACTGGAAAAACAGTTGAGATAGAAGCTGAAAACACAGAAAAAATCACGAAAATTAATAAAAAAAATCTACCAAATAAAGTATATGAAATAAACACTTCTATGGCATCAGGGCTTAATAAGAAAGGGGAAAATGTTACTCAACTTAATCAAAAAGATAGATATTTAGGAAGTGAAAAAATAAAAGAGATTAATAATAAAAATTATATTCAAATACTTACAGAAAATGGATTTGTATATGTTTCTGCAGAAAATGTCAGAGAAATAGAATATGACCACATAGATCAAAATAATACATATAAAACTACAGGAAATGATCAAGATAAACATCCTGTATATGCTCAAATGGATGGAAAAGAAGTTTTGAGATATATTCCAGGTGGAGAGGAAGTTAAAATTGTTGTTAGTGATAAAATAGAAGAAAATTCAATAGATAGTATTATATCAAGTGAACGTATGCGTATTACATGGAGTCAAGAAAACGAAGCAGTAAGAGGATTTATGTCACTTGAGGATCTAGAACCATATGAATATGAAGAAATTTCAAGTGACAGGACAGTTTCACAGGAGACAGAAATTTCACAAGACGAAACAAGTATATCAGAAATGGAAGATTCGCAGGAAGAAGAAATTGCAAGAAATTTATATGTAAATGAAGCTGGAAATTGTATAATTCCAGATATTAGTTCTTTAGAAGCAGAAAAAATTGATGAATTATTAAGATATACAATTAAAGAAAACGATGGAGTGTCTGAACATGTCGGAAAACAATTTCCAGGGATAATTTTTAAAATTGGATCATCGGGACAAGGAATAGATAAACCTGAAATAAGTATTATAGATAAATCTAATACTTGGGATGAAATTTTTAAAAGTAAGAGTATTTCAGATGGAACAAAATATGCAGCCTATTATTTTTCTACAGCACTTGATAGAGAAGAAGCTAATAAGGAAATAGATAAAATTAAGGAATTTTTAAATAAAGCAAAAGAAAATGGAGTGCCTCCTCAAATGGTCTTTATTGATAGAGAACTGCCAAATTCAAAGGAGAATGGTGAAGTAATTGGTAGAGTAGTTGGAAAAGATATTACAGATGTTACAGCCTATCAAATGGCAACCCTAAATAAATATATAAAAACAGGTCTGTATACAGACTATAGAACTGCAGGAAAAGATTCTCCTGAAAGAATTTTAGATTTAGAAAAGTTACATAATTTATTAAATGATAGAGAAATACCATTCGTTTTATGGGGAGCGTTTATTGGTGATACTGAAAAAAACGAAATAAAAGAAAAAGAATTTAGAAATCACAGTGATATATTTTTTAGACAAACAAAACATGAGGTTGTAATTAATGGACAAAGTCTAGATGTAAATAGAATTTTAGCTAATGTTTTTCAAGAAATTTTTGAGTGTAAGAACTTCTCAGATCTTACTAAGGTGAATTCAGAAAGAGTTGAACTTGCAAATACAATAAAAGAAGAACTAGAAAATGCAAATCCTGGAATGAAAGTAACATTCCCGGAAGGTTATTACATAGATGAGCCCTAGAGATAAGTTGATAAGTTGATAATTTTATACAAATTTTATAAGTATGAGGTGTAATTTGAAAGTAAAAGTTAGAAAGATAAAACCAAAATAATAGAAAAAGGGCATA
>CAMIVO010000060.1 GCA_946401865.1 uncultured Clostridia bacterium | reverse complement strand
AAAAAAATCCCTTATACGAATATAAGAGAAGTTTGGTAGCGAGAGGGAGATTCGAACTCTCGACCTGCCGGGTATGAACCGGATGCTCTAGCCAACTGAGCTACCTCGCCATATCAATATGACTATTATAGCTACTTTTTTTTCTTTTGTCAATAGTTTTTTTTAAAAAAGCCGTCTTAAGTATATTTTTCCAATTTAGGTAAATACTAAATTTAAAGGAGTTTTTAATGAATATTAAGAAATTATTTTCATATAAGCCCAAACCTGGATATAGTTTTGAATTGGAATCTGTAGGAAATAATTTAAAAAGTCTTGAAGATGCCCCAAAACAAAAAGTAGCATCAAATATTGAATTAAATTTAAAATATATTCAATCTAAATATAAAACAGATATAAATTCTGACATTTTAATACGTAACTTTAGTTTAATTGCTCAAAATAAAACATATAAAGCCTTTTTAATTTATATAGATGGTATGGTAGATTCAAAAATAATAAATGATTTTGTTCTTGAACCACTTATGTTGCGCTCATATAGCAACACATATAATAAGAATATTAATCAGTTAACATCAGAAAATAGTAATACAATATCAGTAAAAAAAGCATCAAAATTTAATTTAGAGAACTATATTTATGAAAGTCTTATTCCACAAAACAATTTAACCAAAAAGAATGAATTAAATTCACTTGTAGAAAGTGTTAATTCTGGAGATTGTATATTATTTATAGATACATTGGAAATAGCTTTTGATATTGATGTAAAAGGCTTTAAACAAAGAAGTGTTAATACACCACAAAATGAAAATATTATTAATGGTCCACAAGAGGCTTTTGTTGAAAATATTAGGGTTAATACTTCTCTTTTAAGAAGAATTTTAAATAATGAAAATTTAATAATTGAAAATATGCAAGTTGGAGAAATTAGTAAAACTAAAGTTGCTATTTGTTACATGCTAAATATCGTAAATCCCGAACTTATAAAAGAAATTAAATACAGAATTAGTAACTTAAAATTAGATAGCTTAATTTCCTCTGGTCAACTTGCTCAATTAATTGAAGAAAATGAAAGCATTGATATTCCGACACTTCTAGAGACCGAAAGACCAGATAAGTGTGCAAAATTTTTAATGCAAGGTAGAGCTGTAATTTTAGTAAATGGGAATCCCTATGCAATTATAGCACCTGCCGTTTTGATTGATTTTTTATCTTCTCCAGAAGACACAAATCTAAAAACTTTATTTGCAAATTTCTTAAAAATATTAAGAATATTAGCATATTTAATTACACTTTTGGCTCCTGGAATGTTTATTGCAGTTACTGGTTTTCACCATGAAATATTGCCAACTGAGTTATTATTTTCTATTTTGGCAAGTAGAGAACATGTTCCTTTTCCCATAATTTTTGAATTAATTCTTATGGAAATTTCTTTTGAATTAATTCGTGAATCTGGAATAAGAGTTCCTGCTCCAATTGGTGCAACTCTTGGAATTGTAGGTGCATTAATTTTAGGAGATGCTGCAGTTTCCGCTCATATTGTAAGTCCAATTTTAATAATAATTGTTGCTATTACTGGTCTAAGTTCTTTTGCAATACCAGATTTTGCATTTTCTTTTCATTTAAGAGTTTATAGGTTTTTATTTACTCTTCTAGGTTTTTGTGCCGGATTTGTTGGTATTGGAGCAGGCATGCTTGTTTATATAAATATGCTTTGTAGTATGAAATCTTTTGGAGTGAGTTTTGTTTCCCCTCTTACAAGTTCTTTTTCATCACATATGAGTAGTTTATTTGTTAAACCTGCTTGGAAATATGAAAAAAGACCTGGATTTATCATGCCAAAAAAGAAATATGCTCAGCCTAAAATTAGTAAAAAATGGAGGTATTAATGGAAAGAAAATTAAGAAACTTTGAAGTAATAACTAGTTTGATGATAATGTCTATTGCAGACAATGTTCTTACATCAGCAGGAATTTTGGTAAAAGAAATAAATTCTGCAAGTCTTTTAACTTCTGTTCTTATAAGTGTATTAGGTATTTTTATTACTTTTATTATGTGCAAGCTTTCTAAGAATTTTATAGGAAAAGATCTCCTTGCAATTTCTGAATATTTAGGTGGAAAAACGTTAAAAACTTTTATTGGTTTTGGTTTTGTTATTTATTTTCTATTAATATTAGCATTGTTTTTAAGACAAACAGCAGATGCTATGCAACTTATATATTATCCTCTTACTCATATTATTTTTATTATAGCTTTATTATCTATTGCTACTGGGATTATTGCAAGTTTTGGTAATAATAGCATATTTAAAACTGCAAGTTTAATAGTTCCATTTATCTATTTTGCCATATTTCTTATATTTATTGGTAATACTAAGAATTTTAACTTTGACAATATATTTCCTATTTTAGGTGATGGCTTTAATCATTCTTTTATTAAAGGTTTAACAAATATTTTTACTTTTTCAGGTCTTAGTTACCTATTTTTCTTTCCTCCAAAACTAAAAAAACCTGAAGAAATAACTAAAATTGGATTGATTTTTTCGATTTTAAATGGAATTTATATAATATTTTGCGTAGCAGATATATTATTTTTATTTTCTGATGCTATAAATCATTCCCGACTTCCTCCTCTTTATATTTCTGTAAGATATATTGAGTTTGGTACTTTCTTTCAAAGAATGGATGCTGCTTTCATATTTTTATGGGTGTTAGGCCTAATTTCAGCATTAAATATAAATTTATATTTTATATTAGAAATTTTAAAAAATATAACTAATTTATCAGACAGTAAACCTCTTATATTTCCATGTTTATTTACTTCATTTGGAGTAGCTTTAGGGTTACAACAAGACTCAGCATTAGATTTTTTAGAAAATAGTCTGTCTAAGGTTTTATTTATTGTTTTTACTTTTGTTGTACCTTTACTTATTTTTATAGGTGCAATAATAAAAAAACGAAAAAATTCTTTAAAATTTTAATTTATAAATACTTTTCAAAATTCTCGGCTCATTCCATAATTTAAGAAAGGAATCTTTATGAAAACTGCAATTAAATGGTTTATTATTATAATAACTATTATCATTTTTTTATATGCTTTTTCTTCTTCATATTACTCACAAAATATTGATCATTTAGATTATGTTATAGCTTTAGGAATAGATAAAATTCCTGAAAGTGATAATTTAAGTGTTACATTTGAATTTGCAAATTTAGGCTCTTTTTCTGAGAATTCTTCTGCTGAACAAACAGAACCAATTATAAATACTATAATTGCTCCCACTATTCCAAATGCCATAACCATTATGAATGCATATATTGGTAAACAATTAAATCTCTCTCATTGTAAGGTTATTGTTTTTTCCAAAGAATTTGCTGAAACTGGAATACTAGATGAGGTTTCTTTTTTAACACATAATATCCAAATTAGACCCACTACAAATGTTGTTGTAACAGATTGTTTAGCTATTGATTATTTAAAACATTCAGCCTCTTCTTTAGAGCAAGTTTTAACAAAATATTATGATATTTTTCCAACCTCTAGTGAATATACAGGATATACTTCTAATATACCACTTGGAAAATTCTATGAAGATTTATTAGATAAAAATGCTGGAGCAGTCACAATTTTAGGTAGTATAGTTGAAAATGCAGATTCAAATAGTAATTCTACCCAAGAAGATCAAAAAACAACAATCGAAAATAAAAATACAATCACTAAAACTTTAAATAACAAGCCAGATTATCAATCTTTTGAGCCAAAGTCTGCAATCTCTGAAGGTGATAGAGGTGCAGAAAATATGGGATTAGCTGTATTTAAAGATGACAAATATATAGGAAATTTATCAACAATAGAAACACTTTGTTATTCTCTATTAAAAGACGAAGTGGATAATTTTGTATTGACTATTACAAACCCTTTTGATGAATCTAAAAAAGTAGATATAAAAGTTGGAGATTTATCACAATTAAAGACAGATATTGATATTTCAAATGATATTCCAACAATTAACATAGAATTTAATTTGACTGCAGAAGTGATAAATATTTTAGATAATCAAAATTTGTCGTATGATAAAACCTTAGAAAAGCTTGATATTGCATTAAAAGAATATTTAACAGAAGAATTTAAATCTTATTTATATAAAACCTCTCGTGAATATAAATCTGATATAAATGAATTTTATAGAATTGCTAAACGTCATTTTTTGACTAATTCAGACTTTGAAAATTATGATTGGCCTACTAAATATGAAAATGCTGAATTTAATGTTAAGTTTAATGAGGATATTATATCTACCTTAATAATCAGACAAGAAGGGTCTAAATAAAAAGGAGAAATTTGAACATGAATACTTTTTCAATTAAGTTGTTTTTTACAGAAATTTGCATAATTGTTTTTCTGCATATGGTGTCTTTTGCAATTTATGAAATAAAAAA
Organism: uncultured Clostridia bacterium; assembly: GCA_946401865.1. GTDB lineage: Bacteria > Bacillota > Clostridia > TANB77 > CAG-508 > CAG-269. The sequence goes on along the minus strand of CAMIVO010000060.1, from coordinate 3,493 downwards.
TAATAACAACAAATTTGGCGGAGTTTTTACAATTATTTTCTCCCTAGCAAGTATTATTTTAAGTGTAATTGTGTTTTGGACAAATTAAAAAAATAAGATTTGCTTTATACAAAGACTTATTTTTTTAATTTTCCTCGATTACAATTGGTTCTTGCTTCCAAAATATTTTATTATCTATCATTACACATAAATAGTAATATCCTGCTTCTTCTGTATAATTGCAAGTAGCTATAAAAGCATTTTCTCCGTTTTGATGTTCAACATAAGTCCAATTGGTAATATCTCCAAGTGTCTCATTAGTTAATAAATTTTCTACCTGATATGGATTATAAAACCACCCATATTTTAATGTTTTTACATCTAAATTTTCAAGGTTTGTATAAATATCTATAGTAATCTTTTTTGATGTTTTATCTATTTTTGGAATACCAAAATTAACTGATAAATTATTTTTATTTGATAATTCTGCATAAATTGAATCCATATTGTTTATATCTTTTTCATAATTTGCTTTTATTTGTCTATATTCTCTATCTACTGCAGTTTGCTTACTTTGTATATATATATTTACACATGCAACTGATGCTAAAAAAAACAAACATGAAACTAGCACAAATAAAGTTATTGAGCCTTTTTGGTTTCTTAAGTTCATATTTTTTCTCTCCCTTTAATGATAAATTTGTTATTTAGCTTATATTCATTTAAAATAAAACTAGTATAAAAAAAGCAAGTGAAACACTTGCCAATTATGTATTTTGTATTCTATATTTTCTTTTAACTATTGGTTCTGCTGGTGGTATTAATGGGCAATATGTGTTATCAGAATTTAGAACTTGAACTTCAACTGTTCTTGTTAAAATATCTGTATAACTATATGTTGCATTTCTTGCTCCCTCGTCATACTTAATTGTAAATATGTTTGAATATACTTTATCTATTGTAGCTTTTCTTTCAAAACATTTATTTCTCCCAAGTGATCCTTTAACTATTATCTTCTGTCCAATTTTGTCAAAAATATTTGACTTTAAGTTCAAAATATCTGTTGAGCAAATCATTTTATATCACCCTCTAAAAATAATAATTTATGTCTAAATTATAACATTCGGGTTATAAAAAGTCAAAGGCTTGGTAATTATGTCTTTCAGAGTTTTTCTTTTAATTTCAATGCTTTCAGGTTTTCTTTACAATATTATTACATTTATGTTACAGAAATATTACAAAAATGTAACTAAGCTGCAAAGCTTTATTTTTCAGCCTTGCAACTTCATTTTACCGTTTTGCCCCTATTCCTCCAATACCTCTTCTTCCATCCCTTAGTTCTTTTTCTATATCTTCGATTCTAATATAATCAAATTCATCTGTTGTGGCTATTTTTCTAGCAACTTTTAAAGGATCCATAATATCTATTAAAATTCTTGCAGGACTTGATGCAAAATTCGCACCTGCTTGAATTAATGCTTCAAAATAGCTTTGACATGCTCCTGCAAAAATCATTAAATCTGTGTAATAATCTTTTTCAAATCTTCTTGCTTCTTTAACAGTTTCTATAAAATATTTTGAATTTCTATAATTATATATATTGTAAAATTCTCGCTCTTTATTAAACATTCCATCATGACCTGTTATTACTAAAATGTCTGGTCTATAATAAACCAGCATATCATATACCATTTGTGGTTGTCTTTTTTCCGAAATATTTTTTACAACTGCATTAATACCCATTTTTTGATAATATTTACTTGATTTTTCACTATATCTTTTATCACCATCTAAATGTAAGATTTTTCCTGTAACAGTCTTTATTTCATTTCTATTCTCTTCTTTTGTAATTTCTTGTTCAATTTTATTTTCTTTTTTATATACTTCTTTGGAATTTATTAATTCTAAGTCATTAATATCACTATCTGCAATTATTCTTACAAAAACACCTTCTAAAAGTACATTTTTTTTATCTTTTATATCTTTAACAACAAAGAAAATATCTTTATTATAAGATATTCTTCCTACAATATCTCCTTTTTTTATTTTTTTCATAATATTCACCTCACATAGGCTAATATTATTATATGTCGAAAAATGCTGAATGGTTCTAATCATATTTATATATGAATACATTTAAACAAAAGTATTTCACATGGGGGCATTAGATGAAAAAAATTACTATTGAAGAACGTGCAACATTACTTGCTCGTTATATAATTGAAACAAAAGATACTGTAAGAAGTACTGCTAGAAAATTTGGTGTTTCTAAGTCAACAGTACACAAAGACGTTTCTGATAGGTTACTAAAAATAAATCCTGTTTTAGCTAAAGAGGTTAGGGAAATTTTAGATGAAAATAAAGCTGAAAGACACATTCGAGGTGGAATGGCTACAAAATTAAAATATTTGAAGGAAAAGCAGTTATAATTTTAATTCGGGACCTGATCCGTTTTTGAAATTTCAATTTAGGACCAGGTCCTGTTTTGAAAAATCTGCATAAACTACATTTCTTCAAAAATATCTTTAAAATCAGTAATCAGTTTTGCTCCTTGCTTTATAAGTTCATTTGTTCCTTCTGAGTTAGGAGAATCTATATTTCCGTGGTATGACTAGTACATCTCTTCCCTGCTCTAAAGCAAAATCAACTGTTATTAAAGTTCCACTTTTCTTTTTTGCTTCAACAACAATGGTTTTTTTGCTTAATCCGCTTATTATTCTATTTCTAAGTGGAAAATTCATTTTTTCAGGCTTGGTCCCCAATGGAAATTCAGAAATAATTGCCCCATTATTTTCTAAAATAGGGTTTATTAAATATTTGTTTTCTTTTGGATATATTATATCTACCCCATTTCCTAAAACTGCAATTGTTTTTCCTTTAGCAAAAATTGCCCCTAAATGAGAATATTCATCTATTCCTTTTGCTAAACCACTCACAATATTAACATTTTCTTTTGACAATTCATATGCCATCTTTTGAGCTGTATTTTTTCCATATTCTGAACACTGCCTACAACCAATAATAGCAATGTTTTCTTTTTTTAAACATTCTTTATTTCCTCTAATATATAAACAAAGAGGCGGACTATATATTTCTCTTAATAAAAATGGATATTCATCATCTGCAATTGAAATAATATCAATTTGATTTTTTTGCATAAATTGTAAATGTATTTTTGCTTTTATTCTATTTTCTTGATTTAAAATTTCTTGAATTAACTTTTCCGAAATTAAATTTATACTCATTAATTCTTCTTTTTTTGCATTAAATATGTTTTTATTTGTTTTAAATATGTTTATCAACTTGGCATATTTTGTTACTCCTAAGTTTTTAATTAATGTTAACCAAATTTTGTAATACTTTTCTTCTATAATTCATTCCTCCTTAAAATATAAAAATTGAGGCATAAGAATAATAGCCATCTTCTGGCTTTTATTCTTTGCCCCTTAAAATTAAAATAATAATAGCATATTTTGAATATTTTTTCAATATTTTTGCTATATTTTAAGAGTTT
>CAMIVO010000059.1 GCA_946401865.1 uncultured Clostridia bacterium | reverse complement strand
AGTGGTCCCCGCACAAGTTTACTTTAAAAATAAATATATAAACTTGGCGTGGGCTTTTAGCAATTTGACTGTAAATTGTAATCAACAAAAACAAAATTTTGCAAAAATTGAATTTGTTCGCTTGATTTTTATAAAAAAGTTAAGTATAATAGCCGAGTAGATGAGAGAAGAAAAGGAGCAAAAAATGCAAGATATATTAAAGGGATTAAACAATAAACAATATGAAGCAGTAGTTCAAACAGAAGGACCAGTATTGGTAATTGCAGGAGCAGGGTCTCGGAAAAACAAAAGTATTAACACATAAAATAGCATATATTATTCAAGAAAAAAAGGCACTTCCATGGCAGATTTTAGCAATTACATTCACGAATAAAGCAGCAAATGAGATGAAAGAAAGAATTGCTGGGTTAATTGGGGAAGATGCAAAAGATTTATGGATGGGAACTTTCCATTCAATATGTGTTAAAATTTTAAGAAAACATATAGATAAAATAGGATTTGATTCATCATTTATAATTTTTGATACATCTGATCAAAAATCAATGATAAAAAAATGCTTAAAAGAGTTACAAATAGATGACAAACAATTTTCTGAAAAAGCTATTCAAGCTGAAATAAGTAATATAAAAAATGAAATGCTTGAGCCAGATCAATATTTAGTACAAGCACATGGAGATTTTAGGAAAGAAAAAATTGCACAAGTATACAGTTTATATCAAAAAAGATTAAAAGAAAACAATAGTATAGATTTTGATGATATAATCAATTTTACAATAAAAATATTTAATGAAAATCCAGATATTTTAAATTACTATTCATCTAAATTTAAGTATGTTTTAGTAGATGAATATCAAGATACAAACAAATCTCAATTTACACTTGTAAAGCTGTTAGCAGAAGTCAATCAAAATATTACAGTTGTTGGTGATAATGACCAAAGTATATATCGTTTTAGAGGAGCAGATATAACAAACATTCTTAATTTCGAAAAAGACTTTAAGGGAACCACTGTAATAAAACTAGAACAAAATTACCGTTGTACGGGAAATATATTAAAAGCTGCAAATGCAATTATAAAAAATAATGAAACAAAATACGAAAAAAAATTATGGACTCAGAATTCAGAAGGAAATTTGCCAAAAGTATATTCTGCAGACAACGAATATGATGAAGCCTCATTTATTGTGGAACAAATTGAACATTTAAAAAGAGAAGAAAAACTTAAGTATTCAGATTTTGCTGTATTATATAGAATGAATACTCAATCAAGAGCAATAGAAGATATTTTAAGAAGAGAAGGAGTTCCATATAAAATTGTAGGTGGTTTAAAATTCTATGAAAGAAAAGAAATCAAAGACATTGTTTCATACTTAAGGTTAATACAAAATATATCAGACAATTTAAGTTTAACTAGAATTATAAATGAGCCAAAACGTGGAATTGGTACAACAAGTTTGGATAAAGTAGCAGATATAGCAATTCAAAATGAAACCTCAATGTATGAAATAATTAAAGATGCAGATAAATATGGATTAAATAGAGTATTTTTAAATTCAAGAGAATTCGTAAGTTTTATTGAAGATGCAAGATCTAAAAAAGATAGTATGCAAATATCTGAATTTGTAAAATATGTTCTTAAAAAATCAGGATATATGAAAGCATTAGAAGATGAAAAAACAATAGAAGCTGAAAATAGATTAGAAAACTTAGAAGAATTTTTAACAGTTGCAATGGAATTTGAAAAAGAAGAAGCAGAGGCAAATTTAACAAATTTCTTAGAAGGAATGACACTTTCATCAGACATAGACAATATGGAAGAAAGTGAAGACACAGTTACCTTAATGACACTTCATAGTGCTAAGGGACTTGAATTTCCTGTTGTATTTTTAGTAGGAATGGAAGAAGGAATATTTCCAGGATTCAGATCTATAGGAGAGCCAAAGGAAATAGAAGAAGAAAGACGTTTGTGTTATGTTGGAGTAACACGTGCAAAAGAACATTTATTTTTAACATGCACCAAAATGCGTACAATGTTTGGTTCGACAAGCTGTAATTCTCCATCTAGATTTTTAGAAGAAATTCCAAGTGACATTTTAGATGGTTATGAAGATGCTTTTGGGGAGTCAAAAATTAAAAAGAATATGTTTGAGGATAATAAATATTCATGGAGTTATGGAAATTCTAATAGTTCTTCAACAATTAAAACATACAATATAAAAGAAACAATAGATAAAGGAGTGGCTGCTGCAAGCAGTATATTTGGTAAACCAGCTTCTTTTGGAAGAACAGCTGAAAGTTTCTTAAGTAATTTAGGAAATAAAGGATCAAAAGAAATTGATTTATCTCAATATGGAGAAGGTGTTAGAGTTTTTCATAAAAAATTTGGAGAAGGTACAATAACAAAAACAGAACCAGAAGGAGAAGACTTAAAAGTTGATATAAACTTTGATAAAGTTGGGCATAAGCGCTTAATGGCAAAATTTGCAAATTTAGAAGTTATATAATAAACAACTAAAAGAAAAAACGAGAAAAAAAGAGCATATAAAGAATAAAGAAAGAAAATAGAAAAAAACAATAGACAGTTAAAATTGCAAAAATTTATATGTTATTATAGCATAAAACATATTGCATAAGAATTTAATTATAAAAAATCCTTACGGAAACTTAATGTAAAAGTTAATTTAAAAGATAAAATTAGGAGAAATTTAATGAAAAATATACTAATTAAGATAAGAAGTTGGATAAAGTTTTTAGTTTTAGTAAGTGTTGGAACTTTTATAATAGCTGGAATTGTAGCATTATTTTTTAATCCTAAATATAGTGTAACTCTAAATGGCGAACTAATAGGATACTGCTCAAGAAAGAGCGAATTACAAACAAAAATAGATGAATACATTGAAAATGGAAATGGAGATAATTCTAATTTAGCATTTGTTCAAATACAAAGTATGCCACAATATAAAATGTGTTTATTAAAAAGAAATATAGAGACAAATGATGATGAAATATTTGCAAAGGTTACAGAAAATGGAACACCATATTATAAATACTATGCTGTGTTAGAAGATTCAGAAGAAAAAGCATATGTTTCAGATTTTGCTACTGCAGAAGCTATAGTTGAAGAATTGAAAGAAAAAAATAGTGATAATATAGATAAATTAACAATAATAGAAAAATATGAAACAGAACTTAAAGATTTTATTAGTAAAGAGGAAGCTGTTGCAAATTTATACAAAGAAAAACCAGTAGTTGTAAAAAAAGTTACAGTAGCTAAAGCAACTTCAAGTTCTAGTTCAGGTTCATTTTCTACGTCAAGAAATATGTCTCAATCTACAATATCACTAGGTGTGTCTTTAATAAAACCAATTACTGGAACTATTTCATCTAGATTTGGAGCATCAAGTAGTATTAGATCAGGAGCACACACAGGATTAGATATTGCTTCATCAACAGGTTCTCCAATAAAGGCTGCTGCTTCAGGAACAGTTACATTTGCTGGATGGAAAGGCTCTTATGGTAATCTACTTGTAATAACACATTCAAATGGAGTTCAAACATATTATGGACATTGTAGCAAGTTATATGTGTCTGCTGGACAAAAAGTTTCTCAAGGACAAAAAGTTGCAGCAGTTGGTTCTACAGGAAATTCAACAGGACCACATTTACATTTTGAGATAAGAGTTAATGGAGTGGCATATAACCCTCAAAAATATGTATATTAATTAAATAATATGAAAAATGAGCTAACAAAAATAATGTAGCTCATTTTTAGTTAAAAAACTTGAAATGGAGAGTTAGAAAATGAAAGAAAAGATTAGTAAATATTTTATATATTTTATGTTATATTCAATAATTGGATGGTGTTATGAAGTATTTCTTGAAGTGGTTGTCTATAAATGGGGATTTACAAACAGAGGAGTCTTATTTGGACCATATTGTCCAGTATATGGATTTGGAGCTTTAGCATTTATTTTTACAGCATATCAACTAATAAAAAATAAAAAGGGATGGAAAAAATATTTTATGATTCCAATTATATTTTTATTATGTATGGTAATTGCAACAACTATTGAGTTAATAACATCATATATATGTGAGTTTACATTAGGAAGTTGGCCATGGCAAACATATAGTAGTTATAAATATAATTTTCAAGCAAGAATAGCACTTTCACCATCTATTAGATTTGGTATAGGAGGAGTAGTTTTCTTGTATGTTTTACAACCTTTATTTGAAAAAGCAGTAAAAAAATTAGGAAATAAAAAAAGTAATATTATTGCTACTATATTAATGTTTATTATAGGAATTGATTGTTTAATAACATTTTTTATTAAATAATATACTATAGAATTTAAAAAATATTGACAAAAAAAATTAATAATATATAATTAATTTGTACAAAATAAAAGAAAAAAGTATAAAGGAGAAATACAAATGCCAGAAAATCAAGATGAAGAAAAAATAAAACAAATGATAGATGACTTAGTTGAAAAATCTAAAATTGCATCTAAAGAATATTTAAAACTAGACCAAGAGACTGTAGACAATATTACAAAAGCTATGTCAATGGCAGGTCTAGAACACCACATGGAGCTCGCAAAAATGGCTGTAGAAGAAACTGGTCGTGGAATTTATGAAGATAAAATAACAAAGAACATGTTTGCAACAGAATATATTTATCATAGTATAAAATATGAAAAAACAGTTGGAATTATAAACGAAAATGACGAAGATGATTATGTTGAAATAGCAGAGCCTGTGGGAGTTATTGCAGGTGTTACACCTGTTACAAATCCAACATCTACAACAATGTTTAAATCAATTATTTCAGCAAAAACAAGAAATGTAATCATTTTCGGATTTCACCCATCTGCACAAAAGTGTTCTGTTAGAGCAGCAGAAATTTTAAGAGATGCAGCTGTAAAAGCAGGAGCTCCCGAAAACTGTATTCTTTGGATTCCAGAACCTTCTATTACAGCTACCCGTATGCTTATGAATCATCCAGGAGTAGACTTAATATTAGCAACTGGAGGTACAGGAATGGTGAAATCTGCATATTCATGTGGTAAACCAGCATTAGGAGTTGGACCTGGAAATGTTCCTTGTATTGTTGAAAAAACTGCAAAATTAAAAACATCTGTAAATGATATTGTAATGTCTAAAGCCTTTGACAATGGAATGATATGTGCATCTGAACAGGCTGTTTTGGTAGAAAAAGAAATATATAAAGAATTTGAAGAATTAATGAGACAAGCAGGATGTTATTTTGTAAATCCTGAAGAAAAAGAAAAATTAAAAAATTCAATGTTTGAATGGAGTGAAGAATGGGGATTTAAATTAAAATCATATATTCCTGGACAAAGCCCATATAATATTGCAAAAAAAGCAGGATTTGAGATTCCTGAAGATACAAAAGTAATTGTTGTATATGAAGAAGGAATTGGTCAAGAGTATCCATTTTCTAAAGAAAAATTAAGTCCAGTTTTAACATATTATATAACTGAAAATTTTGAAGAAGCATTAGACAAAGCAGAAAGATTATTAGAATTTGGTGGACTTGGACACACTGCAGTAATACATTCTGAAGACAGAGATAAAATTTTAGAATTTTCTAAAAAAATGAAAGCAGGAAGAATAATAGTTAATTCACCTTCAACTCATGGTGGTATAGGAGATATTTATAATACAAATATGCCATCTCTAACACTTGGTTGTGGTTCATTTGGAGGAAACTCAACAACAGCAAATATTTCAAGTGTTAATTTAATAAATATAAAAAGAGTTGCAAGGAGGACTGTTAATATGCAATGGTTTAAAATACCAGAAAAAATTTATTTTGAATCAGGATCAATTAAATATTTGGAAAAAATGCCAGATATAGAAAGAGCATTTATTGTTACAGATCCTGGAATGGTTAAATTTGGATATGTAGACAGAATTATATATCACTTAAGAAAAAGAGAACATCATGTTCATTGTGAAATTTTTTCAGAAGTAGAATCAGATCCATCTTTTGAAACAGTAAATAAAGGTTTAGAATTAATGAATAGTTTTAAACCTGATGTTATTATAGCTCTAGGAGGGGGTTCAGCAATAGATGCAGCAAAAGGAATGTGGTTATTTTATGAACATCCTGATGCAGATCCAGAAGGACTAAAACTTAAATTTATGGATATAAGAAAAAGAACTTACAAATTTCCTAAACTTGGAGTAAAAGCAAAAATGGTTGCTATTCCTACAACATCTGGAACAGGTTCAGAAGTTACATCTTTTGCAGTTTTAACAGATAAAGTAAATAATAAAAAATATCCACTAGCTGACTATGAATTGACACCTGATGTTGCAATAGTTGATCCAGATTTAGTTATGAGTTTACCTAAATCAATTACAGCAGATACAGGAATGGATGTTTTAACTCATAGTATAGAAGCTTATGTATCAAATATGGCATCAGACTATACAGATGGCTTAGCAGAAAAAGCAGTAGAGCTTGTGCTAAAATACTTAATTGAAGCATATGAACATGGAGATAATAAAACAGCTAGAGAAAAAATGCATAATGCAAGTACAATTGCAGGAATGGCATTTACTAATGCCTTTTTAGGAATAAATCATTCACTTGCTCATAAAATTGGGGCAGAATTCCATTTACCACATGGAAGAATAAATGCAATTTTACTTCCATATGTAATAAAATATAATAGCAGCAAACCAAGCAAATTTGTATCATTTCCTAAATATGAATATTTTATAGCAGATGAAAAATATGCTGCTTTAGCAAAAAAAGTAGGATTAAAAGCAGATACAGTTGAAGAAGGAATAAATTCATTAATTGAAAAAATTCAAGAATTAAATGAAAAGTTAAATATTCCAAGCTCATTTAAAGATGCAGGAATTGATGAGACTGAGTTTTTATCAAAAATTGATATGCTTGCAGACAGAGCTTTTGAAGACCAATGTACAACTGCAAATCCTAGAGTTCCTTTAGTTGAAGAAATGAAGCAGATTTTGAGAGATAGCTATTATGGCGTAGAGATAAAATAAAATAAAAAGTTATAAGATGTGAAAATTCTTATAACTTTTTTAAGTTTCTTTAATGCGAATTTTATTGCTCTAAAGTCTCTGGAAGGTTGTAACATGTTATATTTCTAGTTAATTCTCCTTTGTAAGTTCTGACTAAAGATTCATATTCGACATTTAGACGTTGTTCAAGTTGTATGCAATCTGCAAATAGATGTTGGTAAAACAGAAGCATTTGTTCATCTGAGTGTAAATTTTCAGAATCAGATTTAGAGTGTACATCGCTAAAATCGTGTATTAATTTACGATAAATATCTGATGCATTATTCATTGGATTTTTCTCATAATCTAGAAAGTTTGTATCGTAATAAAAGGAAGTATAGTTTGACATTTTGTTTTTTAGAATAATAATTCTATCTCTTAGAAGATTTAATTCACGTATTTCATCATATAAAATTGAATTAATAGATGAATTCCTTTTAGAAAAATTTTTAAGAGCTTCTGATAATTTGTTTTCTAGCGAATAAGTAGCAAAAAATTTGTCAGCATCTTTTTTTAATTGGTAAAATTCAGCTGCTATCTGTTTTGATTGTTCATCAATAATTGTATTGTTTGGTTGTTGATTTTTTGAACACATAATTTTATTTTCTCCTAACATTATATAAAAATATATTAATAAACATAATATTATATAGAAGATATATATTGCACGAACTGTGCACACGACGATTAACATAAAAATTATACAATAATTACAATAAAAAGTCAATAATTAAATAAAAATTTTCTATCATAGTATAGACCTATTAAGCATATAATATAAATGGGACAAAGAGTTTGAAAGAAATTTCCAAATCCATTGGTGTCAAGAAGTTTCGGAAAATAATCCGATGATATAGTAAGTATTTGAAAC
>CAMIVO010000058.1 GCA_946401865.1 uncultured Clostridia bacterium | reverse complement strand
AGCATCTTTTCTTAATTCTTTTAATTTATTTCCAGATATATTTTTTACATTATTATATTTTGTTATTTTCATTTAATATTACCTCTTTCGCTTTATTAACGATTTCATTGTAATATTTTTACAGAAAATATTATCTCTAATAAAGCGAAAACTTCACAAAAAATACTTGATTATTTTTTTGTGTTGTGATAATATATTTTCAGAGAAGTTATTTATACAAAAGAGGAGGTGAGAATTGAAATGAACAATATGAAAAGATCTCTAAAAAACAGTAAGGGTATAACTTTGATAGCCCTTGTTATAACTATCATCGTTTTATTGATACTAGCAGGAATATCAATTACAATGCTAGCAGGAGATAATTCAATATTGCAAAGGGCAGCTGATGCAAAGGAAAGAACAGAAGAGGCACAAGCTACAGAGCAAGCAAGGACAGATGAATATGCAGACGTAATAGATGAAACAATGGGAGTAGTAGCAAAATTATCAGACAAGAAAGCCAAAGAAGGAGAAGATGTAAAAGCCTTATCAGAAACAAAAATAACGACACTACAAGATGACTTTGGAAACATAGTAAAAGTACCAAAAGGATTTGGAATTCCATCAGATTCAGGAACAAACATAGTAGATGGAATAGTAATAGAAGATGTAACACATGCAGATACAAAGGGGAGCCAATTCGTATGGGTGCCAGTAGGAACCGGAATAAAGAAAAGTGAAACAGAAACTGTAGATATTATACTTGGAAGATACACATTTTATGGTAATAGTAGCGAAACACCCGAAAAAGAAACATTGGTACAAGCAGCATCAAAAACTGATTATGCAACAGGAGAAGCAATTGAAAGATATTGTTTTGAATATGCAACAAATCCAGATGGAAGAACATATGGAAATACAAAAGCAAAAGATCTAGGTGCTTTTATAAAAAGTGCCATAGATAATGGAGGATATTATATAGCAAGATATGAAGCTGGAATAAACGCAGACTCAGACCAATATAAGTATGCCGGGTGTACGGGTTATCCTGAATGGCTTGTATATGGTGACTCAAATAAAAAGTTTGCAAAAGATGGAACAGTAAAGCCGTTATCTATAAAAGGAAAAGGAGTGTGGAATGCGGTTACACAACCAGAAGCTGCAGCTATATCTAGAAACATGTATTCAGATTTAAATAGTGACTTAATAAATAGTTATGCATGGGATACAGCAATAATGTATATAGAAAAATGCGGAACAAATAGTAACTATGCACATAAAAATGATGGAAATGGAACATTAAAAGTTACAGGAAATAATAGTGATGAACAATGTAAAATAAGCGATATGGCAGGAAATGTATTTGAATGGACTACTGAGACAGCCTGTTTCATGGACAAATATTGCGTTTATCGTGGGGGCTTTTACGGCGACGATGGTGCCCAACGTGACCCGGCCATTCGTCTCTACACCATTGCGAACTATGCTTACTATCACATTGGTTTCCGTCCACTTTTATATTTGTAGCACTGGATCCTGATGGAGATACACGTAAAGAGGCTAATACTAGCCTGGAATAGAGTACTAAAATGCTGCCGAGCAGCATTGGAACGAAGGTTTAAGAAAGAAATAATATTGAATATATAGAAAATCTCTGATATAATGATTATGTAACCTAAAGGTTGCAAATGCATTGTAGAGGAGGTTTTTTTGATGAACAATCAAGAATTACTACAGAAGATGAAAGAAGATATGGAAATGAGGGGATTTTCACACTGGACAAAAGAAAGTTATGAGTTAAAAGCAAAAGATGTAATGAAATACTTTAAGAAACCTATGGAAGAAGTAACAACTGATGAATTAAGAGAATATCTTTTAAAACACTTGAAAGAAGAAAGAAAACTATCAGAAAGAAGTGTAAATTACTACAATAGTGTAATTAGATTTATGTACGAAGTAACGATGGATAAGCTAATAAACAAGAAACAATTACCAATGTATAGAAAAAGAAGAAAAATGAAGGATGTGCTAACTAAAGAAGAGTTAAGCGCATTTTTTAATGCCTGTGATAATTACATGTATAAAACTATCTTCATGTTAATTTATGGAAGTGGGTTAAGAGTGTCAGAAGCTGTAAGTATAAAAGTACAAGATATAGATAGTAGAAAAATGCGAATATTTGTAAGTGAAGGAAAAGGTAAAAAAGATAGATATACAGTACTGCCACAAGCTAGTTTAGAAATGCTTAGAAAATATTACAAAATGTATAAACCAAAACATCCAGAAGGATATATATTTTTAAATCGAGAAGGAAGACCATTAACAGTAGAAAGAACAAGAATATTTTTTAGAAGATATAGGAGAAAAGCAAAAATAGATGAAAAATTTGTAGTCCATAGTTTAAGGCATCGGATTCGCTACTGATTTAATAGAAAGAGGAGCAACAATATTAGAGGTAAAAGAATTAATGCGGTCATAGCAACATTCGCTCAACCATGGAGTACATCCATGTTGCAAATATGGAGTTATCAGTAGATAATCCATTAGATGCATTTTTGAAGGGAGAGAAAAAATAATATGGAGAGAATTCAAGAAATATTAAATAAAGGTTGGAAAACATATAATAAAAATCATAAAGTAGTAGGATATAAGAAAAAAGCAATAACAGCAATAGCAGAATGTAAAACAGGAGCAATAGGAGCACATAAATATATATGTGATGAATGTGGATATGAAGAAATAGCATATAACTCATGTAGAAATAGACATTGTCCAAATTGCCAAGCAGGAAAAAAATTGCAATGGATAGAAGCAAGAAAAGAAGAAGTATTAAATATAAAATATTATCATGTAGTATTTACAATACCAGATGAATTAAATTTGATAACATTACAAAATCAAAGTAAGATATATAAAATCCTTTTTAAAGCATCAGCAGAAACATTGCAGGAACTAGCAGAAGATAAAAAAATATTTAGGTGGAGAATTAGGTTTTTTCAGTATATTACATACATGGGGACAAAATATGATGTACCATCCACATGTACATATTGTAACAACAGGAGGTCTAACAGAACTTAACAAATGGGTAGAAAAAGACGAAGACTTTTTCATACCTGTGAAAGTGATGTCAAAAGTATTCAGAGGAAAGTTTTTGTATTATCTAAAACAAGAAAAATTAGATTTTTATGGAAAGAATAAATATTTAGAAAACCCAGCAAGTTACAATAACTTAATACAAGAATTGTATAACAAAGATTGGATTGTATATTGTAAAGAGCCATTTAATAATGCAAATTGTGTAATTCAATATTTAGGAAGATACACACATAGAGTAGCAATTTCAAATGAAAGAATACTAGAAGTAACAGATGAAACAGTAACATTTAAATGGAGAGATTACAAAGATGAAAACAAAATGAAAGAAATGACAGTAACAATAGAAGAATTCATAAGAAGATTTTTGTTACATATACTTCCACCACATTTTATGAAGATAAGGTATTATGGAATATTAGGAAATAGAAACAAAAAGAAGAAATTATTAAAATGTAAAATACTAACAAGAACAAAAATATACAAAAAAGAGAAGCTCCCCATACCAGAGCTACTAAAGAAAGTGCTAGGAAAGGGTTTTAACCTGTGTCCGTGTTGCAAAAAAGGTCACATGGTTTTACCAAATACTAGCTAAATTTAGACAACTGAATATTCTTACGAAAGCCCGTTTAGTCTTGGGGTAAGGGGAACTATGTCCATTTTACTCTGAAAAAGACAAAAGCGCAATAGAATTTGCACAAAAAATTTGCACAAAAAATTTAAGAAAGTGGTGAAATTTAAGTGAGAGAAAATTATAGAAACTCCATAGCAAGTTTTAATAAGTTTCCGCAATTTACTACGATGAATGTTATAGATGGTCAGGCTGGTTTAATAATTTGTACCAGTCTAATTTTCTACAGCCTAACCATCGATAACATACTAAACATTATTGTCCTTCTTATCTTAGCTCGGAATTAGTATATCAATGCTATCTGGAGATAACGGTATTTTACAAAGAGCTACAGATGCAAAAATAAAAACCGAGAAAGCAAGAGAGGAAGAACAAATAAAAATAGAAGTACTCGGAAGTTATAATAAAAACGGAAAATTAGATTTAACAACATTAAAAACAAATTTAGGGCATATATCAGGAACAACAGTAACAGGAAATGATTTTCCATTAACAGTTACATATGAAAGTGGAAATACTTATATAGTAACTGGAGAAGGAAATGTAAAAACACCTTTACCAGTGGTGGTAGCAGGAGGAACAGCCCCAAATAATAGTAATGCAATATATACAGATGGAACACATACAGCCATAATACCGGCAGGTTTTACTGTATCAAATAGAGATAATAATATAGAAACAGGATTAGTAATAGTCGATAGTGCGGGAAATGAATTTGTATGGATACCAGTAGGAATAACAAAGGAAAGTACAACAATAACACTTGGAAGATATGTATTTGATGAGAACGGAAATATTGACACAACATTATCAAAAACGGAACCACAAGAGTTATTAAAGGAATCATCAACTGAATCATATTATTATGCAGAATGTTTAAAAAATGATACATTAACAGATACAAATGGAAATTATATAGCAAAAGATATAGAAAAATTTATGTCCAGCGCAAATGAAAATGGAGGATATTATATAGGAAGATATGAGGCAAGAACAACGGATGTAAGAAGAAATCTATCGCAAGCGTTGACACAAATCACAGAAAAAGCTAATGATTATGTATATAGATGGGTAACACAATTGCAAGCAGCAGAACTATCAAGAAATATGTATTCAAGTAATTATTTTGAAAGTGATTTAATGAATAGCTATGCCTGGGATACAGCAACATTGTTTTTACAATCATTTGATAATAGAACATCAGAGGTTCAAGAAAATTCAAATTATAAAGCTACATTTTCAAGACAAATAAGATTATCAAGTTCATCTGAAGAAAAAGGAACAAATAATTTAACGACAGCAAGTAATATAGATAAAATATGTAATGTATATGATATGGCAGGAAATTATTGGGAATGGACAACTGAAACATCCTCTAAAGCCATCGAACCATACGTTGCTAGAGGTGGCTATTTTGAAACTACTAGTTGGACCTCTAAGCGTATTCAATCCACTGATACTGGGTATCCATTCTGCAGAAGTTTCCGTCCGATTTTATATTTGTTGCATTAATTTCTAATAAAGATACACTAAATTGCTACGAAGCAGCAAAATAAAATAATGTTAAAGAAACCGCTAATATTGAAAATAAAAAAGACTTCTTATATACATAAGAGGTCTTTTTTAGTAATAAACATTTAATCTTACTCTCTATTTGTTATATTCTATTTTACTTGTTTTTAAATTTTATAAGCTTTCAATTTATCTATTTCTTAATTCTTTCTTTTTTATCAGCTTTTATAAGTTTTTGTTCTTTTTCTTTATTTTCAATTTGCTTTATATTTTTTTCTTTAAGATTCTCATATCTTTCAATAATCCTATTACAAGCACTTTTCTGTACTTTAATAGTATCAATTTTTTCAGTAAGTTCATTTATTTCTTTTAATATATCATTTTTGTTAGTTTCATTTGCAGTTTTGTGCTTTCTCCATAAAATTTCTCTTTTTCCTTTTAATTCAGGTAGTTGCATTTCTAAATTATCTATATAATCTTGTACTTCTTTAACAGACTTAAAATTATTTCTTCCTAAAAAATTGATTTCTTCAAAAATCATCTTGTTTTTTCTTTGCTGTTTATAATATGCAGGAGTCAATTCTTTATATTCATTTTTAGCAGGTAATATTCTAAATACATATAAATAATGCACGTATAATCTATAAAAAGAACTGGTCTTTAATAAAAATCTATTTATTTTAGGACCAGTATAAAATTTTCTGTAATATTTTTTATTTGGATTAGCCACGGGGATTTCTTCTTTTACATTATAGTAAATTCTTTCTTTAATTCCCTGAACTGAATATCTTTCTCCAAATACTCTATCAATTCTAACATTTCTTGAATAATATGGAGTGTTTAAAGAAAAATATTTACCATTATCTTTAATATTTGAATAACCTTTTGCAGTTAAAACTAATTTGAAGTCAGAATACTTTTTAACGGATTTTATTGCTTCATCAATATCAGATATTATCTTTTGCATTTTTTCATCTCTACGATTAAAATTATCAATATTTTTTTGCCTGAACTCTTTTTCTTTTTCAGCGCGTGGGGTAGTTACAATAGATAGTCCGTATTTAAAGCATAGATTATCAGATGTTTCCTTCAAAAAAGAAATATCTTCTTTTCCATTGTGATATTTCTTTCCATCAATAAATGAAACAGAATTTAATATTAAATGATTATGAATATTTTCTTTATTTATATGAGTACATACTATAATTTGATATTTATCTCCCCATAATTCTTGTGCTAGTTCTATTCCAATTTGATTTGCCATTGAAGGAGATACTTCATTTCCTTTAAAAGATTGTATTATATGATAACCTAATGTCTTATCTTCTTTATGGAAAAACTTTTTAGTAAGTGCCATCTCATCATAAGCTGTTTCAACTGAGCAATTTACACTTGAAACAAGAATACCATTATCAGTTTTGTCGCCATTCTTACCATAATTTATAACTGCTTGTAAATTACTTTTAATTGTTTTTATTTTTATAACTGCCAATGTTTAAAATCTCCTTTCTAATTTCTTGAATATATTTTCTTCTGGAACTCTAATATAAATTTAGGAAGAGTAGTTTTTATATATTTAAGTTCATCATCTCTAGCATATCCTCGAGTATTAACTATTCTTGCAATTTGATTTATATTATTTGCTATTCCAGAAATATCTCTTGCAAATTCTCTAATCTCTTTTGTGGGTTGTTCTTTTATCTTGTATCCTTTAATCGTACTTCGTATAAATTCAGATTCATTTAATCCTGCTTTTTCAGATTTTTCTTTTAATAATTTTTTCTCTTCTGCATTCAAATAAAATTGTTGTTTTATTGTTCTTACTCTCATAATTTTTTAGCTCCTTTCTCAAAATTTTTTAAGGGGATTGGGGAAAGATTTCCCCATTAATTCAGTTTTGCATCAAAACTGACAAGCTGTATTTAGACGGGAGGATAAATGCGTCGCTTGCTTTTAATATTTCAAGTTAAGAAAATTACTCCTAGTTATCCACTTTTTATTAAAAAATGTGCAAAAAAAAAGAAGAAATCTTATAAAAATTTCTTCTAAATTTAAAGTTATTTTTCTTTTATTAATCCAACATCTTTTAAGTATAAAAACATTTCTTTACCACCTAAAAGGAAAATTTCTTTTTCTTCAAAATCTCTAATATCCATATGAATTGTAATTAATTTTTGTAACATTTTACATTCAGTTTCACTTAGTATTAAACGTTCATTTTCTTCTAAAATATATTGTAAATTTGGATATTCATTAAAGATTTCATCTAGCTTTTTTCTTAATTTTTTATATTCATTATTTCTATTTAATAAATCAGTTTTTCTTTCTTCAATAGCCTCAGTTAAATACATTTCATATAATCTTACTTCTTCCATAAAGTTTTCCTCCTACACATAAATTACTTCATTAAAAACAATTTCTTCTGCTCGGTTTTTAATATTATTCATAGCTTGCACCCACTCTAATTGATTTGTAGCTTTTAATTCTTCAGTTACATTTTCTTGTTTTGCTAGTTTAGATATAATTGCATTAATTCTGTTATTACATGCAATATCTATTTCGTGTAAATATCGGTTTAATTTACAATCCATAAGTAAATTGAAGTATTCAGCTTTTTTATGATTTTTCAAATATTTTAGTTTCATTTTGCCATATTTTCCAATTTGATAATCTGTATTTTCCATTGGCATTATTAAGTTTGGCAGATAATAATTGCCACATCTTATATATTCTATTCCTGTTTTTTCATCAATAAATCTTTCTTTTAATTCTACATTTTCCATAACTTTCAATCTCCTTTTTTATTCATTTTCAACATTACAATATAAACTATTTAATGATCCAGTTGGATAAACTCTTTGTTCAAAATTAGCAGATTTTTTCTTTGAAGAAGGTGTTACATTACTATAATTATTCTTATTATATTTATTATTATTAGGTCGTAAATTTTCCGATTCTTGATTCGTAGAATTTACGTTTCTTGAATCGTAATTTTTACGATTCATAAATTTGCTAGTAGGTTCGTGGTTTATCTTTCCTACATATATAATATTATTCTTTTTAAAGCCTTGTCTTTTTTCATAAATAAGTTTGCAATCTGTTAATTGTTTAAATGATTTTGTAGTTGTTTTATCAGATAAATTTAGTTTTTCCTGTGCTTCTTTTCTTGAAAATATTAGAAATATATTTCCGTCTTCATCTACCCATTTATTTTGCATAGATATTGATAATCTATCAAGTAATAATGCATATAGCAATTTACTTTCTGCAGATAAATTCTTATAATATGGATTTTTAAATAATTCTTTTGGAATCTGGTAGAAAACATTTTCAAGATATTCGTTTATTTTATAAGGTATAAAATCCATAGCAATAGCTCTCCTTTCAGTTTTGATAAATTCTGCTGAAAGTATTTAAATATCAATGAATTTTGTTTTGCGGAACATTGCGGAACATTTTTTTATGCCCTAAAATCTTTTGCGGAACATTTTGCGGAACAAAATTATCGGATTTTTGAGAATTTTTTAAGATTTTTTAGAATTGAAACAAAAAAATACTATTCTCTAAAATCCTTAGAAAATAGTACTTTTGATATTGTTTTGCTATTTTAAAATTTTGATGAATTCTGTTAAAAAATAGCTAATTTATGGTCGAGGCGACAGGGATCGAACCTGCGACCTCATGGTCCCAAACCACGCGCGC
>CAMIVO010000057.1 GCA_946401865.1 uncultured Clostridia bacterium | reverse complement strand
TTGCAATATTTGTTTTTAATGTGAGCTTTTCATTTTGTCATACTTGCGTTTGACAATTCTTTTTAATTTTTGTTTTTAATATAAGTTTATTTTTTCTCATTTTTCTCATTTTTTTCTTTTGAAAATAAATTTGTGCCTAATAGAAAAAATGGTATTGCAAAACATGTTCCTAATGTAATTCCTGTTGCAACTGATCCAAACATATTGATAATTAATATACTAAATACAAATCCAATAACTAATCCAAATATTAAACTTTTTAAAATATAACCTTTCATAAATACCTCTTTTCTATAAATAAAAGGGAATTAAGAATAAACTATATACTTAACCCCCTCCTTTATTTTTTAGTCTTCTTTTTTACTACTTTTTTTAGTTGTTTCTTTTTCTGTTTTTGCTGTTTCTTTTTTTTCAGCTTTCTTTTCTGCTTTTTTCTCTTTGCTATTTGCAACTAAAAATTCCATAGCTTTTTCATTTTCTATTCCGTTTTTTATGTAATTTCTTACATTTTCATTTTCTTCTAACTCTTTTGCTTCTTTACCGTAATTTTTTGCCATTTCTTCTATTTTTGTTTTTATTTCTTCATCTGAAGCTTCAATTTTTTCTGATTTAACTACAACTTCAATTGCTAATCTAGATTTAATGGCCTCTAGTGCTTGAGGTTCGTATTCTTTTTTAAATTGTTCTTCTGTTTTATTCATCATTTTTAAATATTGATCCATTTTTAAGCCTTGATATGACATTCTTTGTTCCATATCTTTCATCATGTTTTCTACTTCTGCTTCTATCATTCCAGAAGGAATATCAACTTCTAATTCTTTTACTAATTCTCTAACAATAGCATCTTCTTTTTCGTATTTTTCTCTGTCTTTAAATTGTTTTTCTAATTTTTCTTTTATGCTTTGTTTTAATTCTTTTAAAGTATCGAATTCGCTAACATCTTTTGCAAATTCATCATCTAACTCTGGAAGTTCTTTTTTCTTTAATTCATTTAATTTTACTTTAAATACTGCAGGCTTTCCAGCTAAGTTTTTAGAAAAATATTCTTTTGGGAAAGTAACATTTATTTCTTTTTCTTCTCCAACATTCATTCCTACAACTTGGTCTTCAAATCCTTCAATAAATGAGTGGCTTCCTAAAACTAGATTATAGTTTTCACCTTTTCCACCATCGAATGCAACTCCATCAACAAATCCTTCAAAGTCTATTATAGCTGTGTCATCATTTTGAGCTGGTCTATTTTCTACAGTAACAAGTCTAGAGTTTTTATCTTGCATATCTTTTAATTCGTTTTCTACATCTGATTCTTTAACATTATACTCTATTTTTTCAATTTCTATACCTTTATATTTTTTTAATTTTGCTTCTGGTTTAGTTTGAACAATAGCAGTAAACACAAGATCTTGTCCTTTTTCCATAGTTATAACATCTATTTTTGGTTTAGATACAGCATCTATTTTGTTTTCTTCAAGTGCCTTTTCATATTCCTCTGGTACTACTTCATTAAAAGCATCTTCATAGAAAATTTCTTTTCCATAATATTTTTCTACAATATTTTGTGGTGCTTTTCCCTTTCTAAATCCAGGTATATTGAAGTATTTTGCACTTTGAAAATATACTTTTTTGATTGCATTGTCAAATTTTTCTGCTTCAATTGTAATTTCAAGTTTTACTTCATTTGCATTTTCTGTTTTTTCTACTTTACAGTTCATTTAAAATTCATTCCTTTCAATTATGTTTATTATACGTATCTTCTACGCCGTACTATTATATCACATTTTTATAAAAAATCAATAAAATTTCAATATTTTTTTTAAAATGTCTTGTAATTTATTCAATTTTGTGTTAAACTAGAAAAAGTTGCTTTATTTAAAGTTAACTATAATTATGTATATGGATTTCAAACTATATAAACATTAATTTTTTAAGGAGGTGCAAAAAATGGCAGTTTGTGCAGTTTGTGGTAAAAAACCTATTTCTGGAAATAAAATAAGTATAGCACGTTCTCATGTTAGTAGAAGAGCTCCTCGTACTTGGAAACCAAATTTAAGAAGCGTAAAAGCTGAAATAGATGGTGAAATTAAAAGAGTACATGTTTGTGCTAAATGCTTAAAAAATGGAAAAGTTAAAAGAGTATCATAAAAAATAACCTAAATGACTTAGGTTATTTTTTATATTATTTATATTTATTTATGCATTTCTTTTACCATAATGTCTCCGAATACAGCATATCCTTGAGTTGGATCATTAACTAACACATTTGTTACAGCACCTATAAATTTACCATTTTGTATAATTGGACACCCACTCATACCTTGAACTATTCCACCTGTTTTTTCTAAAAGTTTTTCATCTTTAACTTTTATAAGCATAGATTTATTATCTTCATTATTATTAATAAAAATTCTTTCAATTTCTATTTCATACTCATTAGGCATATTATTTTCAAAATTGCAAATTAAAGTTGCTTTGCCTAAGGATATTTCATTTCTTGTTGCTACTTCCAATTCTTTAGATAAATCTAAATTAA
This sequence comes from uncultured Clostridia bacterium, assembly GCA_946401865.1. Classification (GTDB taxonomy): domain Bacteria; phylum Bacillota; class Clostridia; order TANB77; family CAG-508; genus CAG-269. Next base: position 6,511 of record CAMIVO010000057.1, on the reverse strand, counting down.
TTGTAGATAAATTATTTATTACTCCATATATTCCAACATTTGTATTTTTATATATTGTACCTATTGTTTTACCATTTTCAATTGTACCTTTAATTTTTCCGTGGATTTCCTTTTCTTCCTTTTTCAATAGAAATTATTTGTGTTGTTAAAAATTCGCCATCTGCTATCTCCACTAAATCACCAGTATCAATATCTGTAATGCCATGACCAAGTGCTGCAAAATTTCCAGTTGATGGCTCATAAAAACTTAATGTTCCTATTCCAGCATTACTATCTCTTACCCATAATCCTATTTTATAATTTTTATCTTGTGCTTTCACAGGAACAATTTCTGTCAGCTTTACTTCATTTGATTTTATAAACTCTATTTTTAATTTTTCACCATTTGATTTATTTACAATATCAATAAGATTTTTTGTATTTTGAACATCTTCATCATTTATTTTTGTTATTCTATCTCCTTCTTGAATATTGCTGTTCTCATAAGGTTTATAGTATTTCCCGTCTTCTGATTTTATTTCACTTTTTCCAACTATCATAACACCATTGGTATATAACTTTAATCCTGATATTTGGCCGCCAGGAATTACAGTTGCCTGCTCAATTATATTTACTGTTATATCTTTTATAGGGATTTTGTCAAATAATTTTACCTGTAATATATTTTCTTTTTGGAGTTCATCTTCAAAATTTGATGAAGCTAAAATAGTGTCAACTTTTTTATTTTCTATAGTATAACTAATACCAAAAAATTTTTCAAAGTTTATATTATCTTTTTTATATATTATTATATTGCTAGGTATACTATCTATTTTACAAACATAAATATATATGAATAATAAAAAAACAATAATAAATATTTTTAGTGCTTTTTTCATGAAATCACCTTCAAATTTATTATTGCTTTTTTTATATTTTTTATACTTTAGAAATATTTAGATTTGCTTCCTAGTTTTCTCATCTATATAGTCTAAATTATCAAGAGCTTTACCTGTTCCTAGCGCTACACAAGAAACTGCATCTTGTGCAATCATAACATTTATTCCTGTTCTTTGCTGTAAAAGTTTGTCTAAACCATCTATTAGACAACCTCCACCAGTCATATAAATTCCTTTATCACTAATGTCTGCAGCAAGCTCAGGTGGTGTTTTTTCCAAAACAGAATGAACTGCATCTATAATCATATTAGCTGGTTCTTGAAGTGCTTCTAACATTTCATTAGAACTTATATTAATTGTTGTTGGAAGACCTGTACCTAAATCTCTTCCACGAACTTCCATTTCAACTTCTTGCATTTTTGGATAAACACATCCAACATTTTGTTTAAGTTCTTCTGCTGTTCTATCTCCTATGAATAAATTATATTTCTTTTTAATGTACTTTATAACATATTCATCAAATTTATCTCCAGCAACTTTTAATGATGTACTAACAACTGATCCTCCTAGAGAAATAACTGCAATATCTGTTGTTCCTCCACCAATATCTACTACCATATTACCACAAGGCTTTGAAATGTCAATTCCTGCTCCAATTGCAGCAGCAATTGGTTCTTCTATTAAATATACTTTTCTTGCACCTGCATTTGTTGCAGCATCTATTACAGCTTTTTTCTCAACCTCTGTAACTCTTGATGGAATACATATCATTATTCTTGGAGAAAATAAGGTTTTTGCTCCAACTTTTTTTATAAAATATTTTAGCATTTTTTCTGTTACAGTATAGTCAGAAATTACTCCATCTTTTAAAGGACGTGTAGCAACAATATTTCCAGGTGTACGTCCTAACATTCTTCTTGCTTCATTTCCAACTGCTAGAACTTCGCCATTATTACTGTCTACTGCAACCACTGAAGGTTCTCTTAAGACTATTCCTTGCCCTTTTACATAAACTATAACTGTAGCTGTTCCTAAGTCTATACCAATATCCTGTCCCCATCCAAATTTAAACATCTGTTATCTACCCCTTTGCTTTTATTACAATTTTGTTACATTTTTTTTACAATTATATTACAGATTTTTAAATTTAGCAATATATTTTTTAAAAATGTTTATCTTTTCGTTTTTCTTCTAAATTTTTAAAATATTTTTCTATAATTTCTGTTCTATTTTCATTAGATTTATTATTTTCTGGAGTATTTTTTACAGGACTATTTTCAATTTTCTTTACTGGTTTAAATTGTGATTTATTAACTCTTTTGAATAGTTCATCTTCTTTATCTAAATCTAAGCGTTCTTCCTGACTTTTTCTTTTTACTTTGTAAGCTTTTACATCTTCATAATCATCTTTAGAAGTATCTTCAAAGTCATCTTCATAATTTTCTTCTATATCGTCAGAATCATCTTCTTTATTCTTTTTGTTTTGTATAACAAAAAATACTACTATTCCTGCTACTAAAACTACGAAAATTCCTATACCTATGCCACGTATTTTTTTTGCCTTTTGCATTGCAGAATTTGTAACTGCATTTGCATCTCCTTCTGCTCCTGTTTTATTTACTATAATTTGATATGTTGAAGTTTTGTTGGTCTCGCCATTCTTTACTAAAATAGTGATTGTATTTTCTCCGTTCTTTTAAATCTGTATTTCCAACTACTTCTATATCTATTTTGTCATTTTGCTTTTCTGTTATAATTTCTAATTCTGTAACATCTAATTTAACATCAAGTTTATATTCGTAAACATTTGCAGAAAATTCTGGTGTTATTTTATAACCTTTTACTTCTAATTTTTTTAAATCTGAAGCAGGAACATTTTCTGGTACTTTGTTTTCTTCTTTTGCTTTTTCTTCTCTTTTTACATTTATTGTATAAGTTTGAGTATTTCCATTTTCAGCTGTAACTACAACTTGAATAGCATTTTCTCCAACATTTAAATTATGGTCTCCAGTTCCTGAAGTAATTTTAGCATTTGGATCCTGGGTTTTTGCATAAACATTTATTTTTTCTACATCATTTGGAACTGTAACATTATAATCTAGTGTTGCTGCTCTAAATCCTGTAAAATCATTTGGAGTTATTCCTAGATTACCTAAATTAGCATTACTAGATTGTTTAGTTCTTTGATTGTTTGATGAAGGTTGATTATTTTGAGTTGGTGAACCAGATGTTTGATTTGTTTGTGGTTCAGGTTGTTTTTCTACTTCTTTTGATGGATTATTATCATCTGTTGTAGTATTTTGTTCCTCTTTTTTTCCTGGTTCTTGTGTGGATGTTTCTTCTGATGTTGTAGGTTCTGTGGTATTTCCACTTTCTTGTTGATTTTCTTTTGATGTATTTGTTTCGGTTGTTTCTTTTTCTGTATTTTCATTTTGAGTTTTTTCTGCACTAGTGTTACTTTCCACTTCTTGCTGAGTATTTTGCTCTGTTTCATTTTCTGCTTTTGTGTATCTATATGGTACGATACATAAATAAAATATTACTGCTAATACGCTAATTTTTAATATCTTTTTCATATTTTGTCCTTCCTTTTATTTTATTTTTTACGAATATAGTATATCTTTTTTTAATTTATAAGTCAATATTTTAAAATTAAAAATTAAACTTTTCTTATATTAATAATTAATGACTCTAATTCAATTTTTATTCCATTTTTATTTTTTTCATATTTATATACTAGTGTTGTATTTATTTTTAAATTTATATCTTTTCCAATTATATTTATAAATCCATTTTTTTCATCATATTTTATGGTTGTGTTTTTTAATATAATATATCCATTTAAATCATTTTCAAATTCTATTTCAAAATTACTCTTATTATCAAATTCTTTTAATGTTTCAGTTAAATCTTTTTCTCTAATTCTTGACATAATAAAATCCTCTCTTTCATCCATATTTTACTTCTATATAATGATTTTATATTTATAGTAACTTAATAAGTTTTTAACTTCTTACTGTAAATATGGTTATAATTCATCACCTCTAATCATGAAAGTTTTTATTTGAATAAAATTTAGTACTATGAATAAAAATTTGATAAATATGACTTTACTATATCTTATTTTAAAAAAAATTACAAGCGAACAAGTGAAAATTTTACAAATTTTTGTTCTGAATTAATATAAAAATAGAAGTGGGTATAGTGCCCACTTCTGACAATCGGGTCAATAGGTACCGGTTCTTTTTTGTCCTATATTATTAAATTTTCTGTAAATACATAATCGGCTTCTCCTTCTTCTTCGCAAACCTTGTGTTGTCTTGATTTTATATGATTTACTTCACAATACCTATCTTTAAACTCTTTCTCATGTTTTAATAACTCTCTCATGTCTTTTAAGAATGTCTTATAATCTTCATCTTCTAAAAACATGTTCTCTGGTTCTTCTTCCCCATATCTTTTTGATAATCTTTTATATGTAAAATCTAAATATTCTTCTATGTTCGTTTCTGGCATTCTTTCATGAGCCACAAAAAAGCTCCTTATAAATACAATTTCTATTCTTGTATTTCTATCTGCAGAGGAAATTAATTCACCATATTTTGTTCTTGGATGGTCTTTTTTAGAAGAACGGTGATCTTCTATTGCTTCTTTTATAATTATTCTTTGTTCATCAGTAAAAAACTTTTTCATATTTTCATCTTTAATAAAAAAATCAGCAGCAATTTTTTCGTGAATATCACTATTTATGTATTTTCCTAAATCGTGATATGATGCAATTGCAAAAATCATATTTTTGTCTAGTCCTAAATTAAGATTTTGGTTTAATGCAAATGATCTTCTTATAACTTCTAAAATATGCAATATTCCATGTCCTTTATCATTTTTACTGTATTCTGGAAATATATTATTTAAAATATATTTTTTTAGTTCTGGCTCAACATCTATAGTGTATTTTTTTATTTCTTCTAAAATTTTTTGTGTCTCCATTTAATAATCTCTCCTTTATCTTTTATAATATATCATAAATTTATAAAAAGCAAGACTTTTCATATTTAATTTCATCTACTTTGATTATTTTGAGAATTTTTAGGAAGCTTGACTTCCGTTAAAAAAATTCCATATTTGATTACATTTTTGTTAGAAAAAAGGGATTTACGCATAAAAATAAATATATAAACTTGGTGCGGGCTAATTTATAGTAAGCCGTGAATTGTAACTATTTATTCGAAATTTTGCAAAAAAAATACAAGTTTCCTTGTATTTATTGGTGGGCTGCATTGTTCAAAATAAGAACATTATTTAATCTCATATTCTAATACTTCACAATTTGCTTGTTTAAAACTTGACAAATCTCCATCTTTAGGTATTTCATTAAAATAATAATGAATTGCACTTAATACACCACCATGGGCAACAATCAATACCTTATCATATTTTTTTTGTTTTATTTCATCTATAAGAGAATGTACTCTTTCAAATAAAGTTGGTAATTCTTCAAAGTTTTCAATATTAGTTTTATAAAAATAATCATAAAATTCTTTTTTTGTTAATCCTTCTTCTTTTAAACTTTTTCCATCTAAAATTCCTAATGTTCTTTCTTTTAATCTATTATCAAATATGACTGGAATATCATTTACATTGATAATTTCACAAGTATGTTTTGCTCTAATCATTGGGGAACAATAAATAATGTCAAATTTCATATCTTTTAGTTGTTCTCTTGCCTCTTCTGCTCCTTTAATTCCCTCTTCATTTATGTCTTCATCTATTTGTCCATTATATAAATGTTTTTTATTCATATTTGTATAACCATGTCTAATCGTATATATTTTCATTTATTATCATCTCCCTATATGAGTATTATACTATATATCAAAAAAATAAACAACTACAAATGTAATTGCTTATCTATCTTTTTTGGTATTTGTACAATTGTTGCAAAACCACCTACATAAAAGTAGTAGTTTTTATTTGTACAAGTTGGTGGGCAGAGATGGATTGACGTCAAGCCGCGTCGGTAAAACAGTCTACCAGACTGTTTTAGTCTTCGTTCAAAGCTTCTAGCAGAAAGCTTTGAACTTGGCAACCTCCTTTTCGAATCCATCGTATCCAATAAAAAAAGCCATAGCTTCGCTATGACTATTTTTTATTGGTGGGCAGAGATGGATTCGAACCATCGTACGCTCTCGCGGCCAGATTTCTTACTACTATAGTTTTCACTACCATTTAAAATGTTTGTAGTCTGGACTTTCTCTTTATCTCTTTTGAGATACCAGGTATAAAGTCTCTACACTTGGAATTATTTCCTAGCTCGGGATTACCATCAGCTTAACTGTTAAGGCTTCCCCGAATTAGCCTAGTTTTCATCATATAATCACTTATATGAGCTGCAATTTAAGGTCTTTAACCTAAAGACTACAGTCTGGTGCCATTAACCACTCGACCACCTGCCCATGTGTTAATTTTTAAGCACATTGTTTATTATAATGTTTTATTTTTATTTTGTCAATACTTTTGATCATTTTTTTACCATTTTTTATTTTAGTGTTACAATTTACGGTCAAATTGCTAAAATCCCGCACTAAGTTTATATATTTATTTTTAAAGTAAACTTGTGCGGGGACCACTTT
>CAMIVO010000056.1 GCA_946401865.1 uncultured Clostridia bacterium | reverse complement strand
TTTCCAATACTTACTATATCATCGGATTATTTTCCGAAACTTCTTGACACTAATAATTTTCTTTATGTCTTCTAACTTAATTGGACCTTCTCTTAAAATCTTTACTTCATCAGAAGTGCAGTCTACTATTGTACTTGCTTGACCATATTCTACTTTTCCTTCCACAATTCCATCTATATTTGGAAATACTTTTTCTATCTCTTTTATTGTTTTACATACTGGCTCTCCACTTAAATTCGCACTAGTCATAAAAATTGGGTTTCCAACTTTTTCTATTAGTTCTTCTAAAGTTTTTGAGGTTGCCATTCTAATTCCTATTTCATTAGAACCTTCATTAACAAAACTTGGAACATTCTCTCCCTTTAACAAAACTAAAGTTATAGGTCCTGGCATAAAATTTTCTATTATTTTTTTAATTCTTGTATCTACTTTTGCAATACTTTTTATCTGCTCTATACTATTGCACATTATTGGAAAAGCTTTATTTTCAGGCCTGTTTTTTAGTTCTATTAAATTTTCTCTAGCTTTTTCTGAATTCATACGTGCACATAAGCCATATACTGTATCTGTAGGTACTGCAAGCACTCCATCATTTTTTAATATATTTGATAGTTTTTCTATTTCTGTATTATTATATGTTTTCATTTTTATAAATTCCTTTATCTAGCTTCATAATCTTCTTTACTTCCATCAGTTATTTGTTTTTTCTTTCCTGTAATGCAATAAATTAATCCTGTAAATTTTCTTCCAACTAATAGCTTTATTGAAGCTATTTTTTTCTTTATATTTTGTTCTTTTATAGATTTTTCACCTAATATGTATAATGCATTTTTTGCTTCAGCCTCACTTAAATCTTTTCTTGTTCTTGCAAAAAATTTATTTTTATGGACAAACTCTATTAATCTTCTTGAATTATATGGTACATGTTCTACTAGAGGTGTAATTTTTGAATATCTATCATCCAATAATGAAGATTTTTGTACACATTCAATTGCCCATCCACCATTAGGATGTGGGTACATAACAAATCTAATAGGATTATCCTTATTTTTTTCATTATATGCAAATATTCCTTTTTTCCACGGAAAAGTTTGAGCAGGTATATTTAAACAAGAGCATTTCATATTATTAGGATTCTGTGTTAATATTTCTATTATTCTAGTTGCATAAAACTCGTCAACACTTTGGCGGATTTTTTCTTCTACTATTTGCATTATCTGTTCTTGCGTATTGAATCTAAAACTATGTTGTTTTAAAAACAAACTCAAATTTTCTCTTACTTCGTTTTTTAACAATTCATCATTCTCTGGTAAAACTATGTTTTCATTAATACCCTCAAATTGTTCTTTAAACCATACTTTTCCCAATGTCTTAAAATTAGAAGAAAACACTTCTTTATATTGGTTTATTTTTTTACTAACAAATTGCTCTTCTATGCTAATTGATTCGTCTTCTTTAATTTTTTCTCCTAGCACCATATTGTTTAGGCAGTTTTTAAGTGTTTTCCTAGCTACATTAAATGACTTTATAAAGCATTCATCATAATTTAGTTTTGCTTCATGCCAACTTGGATTAAATAAAGTAATAAAATCAAAATCAAAAGTTGTATAATACTTTTCATCATCTGGTAAATCTTTTTTTATTTTTTCATCATCTTTATTTAATTTTTTCTCTATTAATTGTCCATTGTCATCTGCATCCATAAACCTGATAACATCATTGTCGATTTTCTGAAATACTACTTTTGTTTCAGAGGCACTTAATTTTGGATTAATTAGTTTTATTAGCCCCTTACCAAATGTTTGCCAAATTAGTCCTATACTAGCATAATCTTTTCCATCTGTTCTTTTTTTACGTGCTTTACCATCGTGATGATCATATTGCCCCCCACCTACATCAACACAAATACTACACTTCTTAAGGACCTCTGGATTTCTAGTCCTAACAATAGCTACCTTTTTCACATCATTCTTATCTGATTTGTCATAAAGATACTCTAGTAAAATATCTATACAAACACAGGCAGCAACATCATCACAATGAAATATTCCATTGTGAACACCTATAACTACATATCCTTGTTCTCTGAATTTTTTAATATCTTCATTTTGATATAAATATCTAATACCGTCATATTTAACTATTTTATCCAAAAAAATTCTAGCTTCCGTGTCATTCCTTTGAAATGCAAGCCATATCTTATCTGCAAGCTCTACAGATACATCTAATCCACTTAGTTTTATTCTTTTATCCTTATCCGAATACTTTGACCAATTACGATTATTATTAATTAAAACTCCAAATCTTCTTTTTAACTCAGTAAGTTGTTCTTGGGTCATTTTATTTCCTCCCTTATTAAAAGAAATCCTAGCATCTAATTTGAATATATAGAATATTTTTTTAATCTAGAATGCTTCTATTATATCATATCTCCCCAATATTTACAAGCTCCAAATCCTCTTCTTTTAAGCCTTTTGCAATTGCATCATAAAAGCCAACTACTGTATCTATTGCTGTAAAGCATGGTACTTTGCTTTCTGCAGCAAGTCTTCTTATTTTAAAGCCGTCACGATTTGCTTCTTTACCTTTTGTTGGTGTATTTATTATAAAACTTAATTCTCCTGAGTGTATTAAATCTGGAATACTGTCTGTACCCTCCCATATTTTTGGTACTGATTTTACATTTTCTATACCATTTTCTTTTAAGAATTTAGCTGTACCTGAAGTTGCATATATTTTATAACCTTGTTCTACAAGATTTTTTATAATTGGTAAAATTTCTGGTTTATCTTTGTCATTTACTGTAACTAGAATTTTTCCTCTTTCAACAACATTTACTCCACTTGCTATAAATGCTTTTAAAATAGCCTCACTAAAGTGTTTTGCAACTCCTAAAACTTCACCTGTAGACTTCATTTCTGGTCCTAAAGACGTATCTGCATTTTTTAATTTTTGGAAAGAGAATATTGGCATTTTTACAGCTACATATTCAGATTTTTTATAAAGTCCTGTTCCATAACCAATGTCATCTAACTTTTCTCCTAGAATAACTCTAGTTGCAACATCTATTACAGGAAGCCCTGTTACTTTACTTATATATGGAATTGTTCTACTAGCTCTTGGATTTACTTCTATAATATACACTTCACCTTCACATATTATAAACTGAATATTAAATAATCCAATAATATTAAGCTCTTTTGCAATTCTTTTTGTATATTCTACTATTTTGTCTATATATTTATCTTCTATTACGCTTGTTGGATATACAGAAATACTGTCTCCAGAGTGAATTCCCGCTCTTTCTAATAGCTCCATAACTCCTGGAATAAGAACATTTTCTCCATCTGAAATTGCATCTACTTCCATTTCTTTTCCCATCATATATTTATCTACCAAAATAGGATGCTCTTGTGCTATTTCATTTATATCTGAAATTAATCTATCTACATCATTATCATCATAGGCAATTGCCATGCCTTGTCCACCAAGTACATAAGATGGTCTTACAAGTACAGGATACTTTAATCTATTTGCAACTTCTTTTGCTTCTTCTGCAGTAAATACTGTACCACCTTTTGGGCGTAAAATTTTACAATTTTCTAAAGCTTTATCAAATAATTCTCTATCTTCTGCTCTATCCATATCTACTTGATTTGTACCAAGTATTTTAACTCCCATATCTGATAATGCTTTTGTTAGTTTAATTGCTGTTTGTCCACCAAATTGAACTATTGCTCCCATTGGTTTTTCTACATTTATTATATTTTCTACATCCTCTGGTGTTAATGGTTCAAAATAAAGCTTATCTGCAATATCAAAATCTGTACTTACTGTTTCTGGGTTGTTATTGACAATTATTGTTTCATATCCTAATTTTTTTAATGCTAAAACACTGTGAACACTACAATAATCAAATTCTATTCCTTGACCTATTCTAATTGGGCCTGAACCTAAAACAACTATTTTTTTAGGATTTTTAGAATCTATAGATTCATTTTCTTCATCATAAGATGAATAATAGTATGGAGTTTTAGCTTCAAATTCTGCACTGCATGTATCTACAAGCTTAAAGTTTGCAACTATATTATTTTCATATCTTTTATTTTTTATATCTTCCTCTTTTAAACCAGTTAACCTAGAAATTACTTTATCTGTATATCCCATTTTTTTAGCTTTTAATAAAAGTTCTGTAGTTAATTCGTTATTTACAAGCTCTTCTTCCATTCTAACTAATTTATCAAATTTGCTTATGAAAAATTTGTCTATTTTTGTAATGTTATGTATTTCATCTATTGTAATACCACGTCTTAAACTTTCTGCAATACACCAAATTCTTTCATTATCAACTGATTTTAATTGTTCTAATATTTTTTCTGTTGAATATTTAGTTAATTTTTCCATTTGTAAAGAATCTAAGTTTTCTTCTAAAGATCTAATTGCTTTCATTAAAGCTTGCTCTAGGTTAGGTGCAATTGCCATTACTTCACCAGTTGCTTTCATTTGAGTTCCTAAATCACGAGAAGCTGTTTTAAATTTATTAAATGGCCACTTTGGAATTTTTACAATTACATAATCAAGTACTGGTTCAAAACATGCATAAGTTTTACCTGTAACTTCATTTTTAATTTCATCTAATGTATATCCAATTGCAATTTTGCTTGACACTTTCGCTATTGGGTAACCTGTTGCTTTTGAAGCTAAAGCAGAAGATCTACTAACTCTTGGGTTTACTTCTATTACTGCGTATTCAAAACTATTTGGATTTAATGCAAATTGTACATTGCATCCTCCTTCTATTTTTAATGCTGAAATAATCTTTATTGCAGATGTTCTAAGCATTTGATATTCTTTATCAGCTAAAGTTTGAGATGGTGCAACAACTATACTATCTCCAGTATGAACTCCAACAGGGTCGATATTTTCCATATTGCAAATAGTTATGCAGTTTCCTTTTGAATCACGCATAACTTCATATTCTATTTCTTTCCAACCAGCTATACATTTTTCTATTAATACTTGATGAACCCTTGATAAATAAAGTCCTGATGATGCAATCTCTCGAAGTTCTTCTTCAGTATTTGCTATTCCTCCACCTGTTCCACCTAAAGTATAAGCTGGTCTTACAATTACTGGAAGTCCAATTTGTTTTGCGAATTCCACTGCATCTTCTACATCTGTTACAACTTTACTTGCTATACAAGGCTCATTTATAGATTCCATCATATCTTTAAAAGCTTGCCTATCTTCTGCATTTCTTATTCCTTCTGGTGATGTTGCAAGAAGTTTTACATTTTGTTCATCCAAAAAGCCTGATTCATATAGCTCCATTGCTATATTTAAACCTGTTTGACCTCCTAAATTAGGTAAAATACTGTCTGGCTTTTCTTTTTTTATTATCTTTTTTACTGTTTTTACTGTAATTGGTTCTATATATATTTTATCTGCCATTTCTTTATCTGTCATAATTGTAGCTGGATTTGAGTTTATTAGAACAACTTCTATTCCTTCTTTTTTTAGTTCTCGACAAGCTTGAGTTCCAGCATAATCAAATTCTGCTGCTTGTCCTATTATAATAGGTCCTGAACCTATGACTAATACTTTTTTTATATTTTTATTTCTTGGCATATTTTTTTATCCTTTCCAAAAACTCATCAAATATATAACTATTATCCTCTGGTCCTGGGCATGCTTCTGGGTGAAATTGTACAGTATATATATCTTTTTTTATGTATTTTAAACCTTCAACTGTTCCATCATTCATGTTTATATCAGATACTTTTGCAATTTCTGGATTTACTGTTTTTTCATCTATAGCATATCCATGGTTTTGTGATGTAATAAATATTCTATCTTTTTCTATATTTTTAACAGGATGATTTGGTCCTCTATGACCATATTTTAGCTTATATGTTTTTGCCCCTGTAGCTAATCCCATCAATTGGTGACCTAAACAAATTCCAAGAATTGGTTTGTTGAAATCACTTTCATATATTTCTTTTATTGTTTGAATTGAGATTTTATTATCCTCTGGATCACCTGGACCATTTGATAATACAAGACCATCAAAGTTTCCTTGTAAAATTTTATTGGATGATGTTTCACTTGGAAACACTGTTACCTTACAATTTCTTTTGATTAATGAATTTATAATATTTTGTTTTGAACCAAAATCTAATAGGGCTAAATTAATACTTCCTTCCCCTATTTCATAGACCTCTTTTGATGTTACATTTTTAACAATATCTGTAACTTTAAAATTTTTTATTTTTTCAATTATTTCATTTATGTTTGAAATATTATCTGTAAGCATTCCTTTCATTGTGCCATTATCTCTTAATACCTTTGTGAGTTTTCTTGTATTTACACCTTGTAACCCAGGTATTTTATTATATTTTAAGAATTTATCTAAATGTAATTTTGATCTAAAATTGCTTTCTACTTCTGCAAGTTCATGAATAAAAACTGCTTCTACCCATGGCTTTTTAGATTCTTTATCTTCTAATGTTAATCCATAATTTCCAATTAATGGATATGTCATAACAACACCTTGTGAACTATATGATGGGTCAGTAAATATTTCTAAATAACCTGTCATAGATGTATTAAATACTATTTCGCATATGACATCTTTTTTAAAACCTATTCTCTCACCATCAAATATTTGTCCATTTTCTAGTACCAAATAGCTTTTCATTTTTTGATATATTCCTTTCTATAATTTATCTTATCTATAATATCATAATTTTATAAAAATTGGAATATTTTTTTAAAATTTTGTAAATAATATGTTACTGGATAATGGTTAATATTAAATATATTAACGAAATAGTTATATATAAATAGTTTTCGAAGTTTCTCGGCTCAATACATATATTAAAAATATATTCAATAAAGTAATAAAATTATTTATTGAAGCGAATGTGAAGCAATCTAGCGTAATTTCTTAATCAATTTTAGGACAAGAGTTCATTTTGCGAAGCAACAATGGAAGGGAGTCCAAAAATTGGTTTAGAAATTAGCGTTGATTGGCTGAAACCGAGCAATATAAATAATTTTATTACTTTATTGAATAACTTGTTAATAAAAAAAGATTCGTATCTTTTTTTCAAAGTTCTCACCAAATCTTACTTGGAGGTTATTTATGAAAAAATTTTTTATTATATTTAGTATACTTGGATTAGTTGGCATTGGAATAGGAATTTACCTCTTTAATAGGAATACTTCTTCTAATAATTCTAATTATGATTCTACAAGACTTTCAACAAATACTACTGAAAGTTCTAATACTAATCAGAATACTGAAAATTTACATTCTGATGTAGAAACTAACAAACCAGAAGTACAAAAACAAGAAATAGAAACTCAAATTTCTGAATTTACAACAAAAATTTATACAAAAGATGAAGAAAGACAAAACAATATTAATATTACTTGTTCAACATTAAATGATACTTATGTAGAATCTGGCGAGACTTTTTCTTTTTGTAGTACGGTTGGCAAAGCCACAACCTCTAAAGGATATGAAAAAGCTGATGTTTTTAGAGATGGTGAAGTTATTAAAGCTTTAGGTGGAGGCAATTGTCAAGTAAGTACTACTCTTTATAATGCTGTTTTAAATGTTGATGGTTTAGATGTAACAGAAAGACATAAACATAGTAATTCTGTACCATATATAGAAAATGGAAAAGATGCTGCAGTAAGCTATGGTAGTTATGATTTTAAATTTGTAAATAATATAGGAAATAAAATAAAAATTTCCGCTTCTTGTGATTCTGATTATGTATATATAAAACTATTTAAATTGGAATAAAAAAATTTTTACTTCATATAGTTATTTAAGTAAAATATGAAAGGATAACTACTATGAAAAAAATATTTTTTTTATCATTAATTCTACCAATAATTTGTTTTTTTCCTATTAATATCTATGCATCAACAGATCAATATACTTGGTCTACCTTTGATTTAACAACAGAAGTTTCAAACAATTTAAATACAGCAAGTATAAGTGATTCTGAAAATCCATTAAATTTAGAATGTGGCTCATGTATTTTAATGGAACAACATACTGGTAAAATTCTGTATTCTTATAATTCTCATGAACAACTTAGACCTGCAAGTGTTACAAAACTTATGAGTATTTATTTAATTATGGAAGCACTTTCGCAAGGAAAAATAAATTATGATACAAAAATTCCATGTTCTGAAAATGCTGAGTCTATGGGTGGTTCTCAAATTTGGCTTACCACTACAGAAAACTTAACTGTTGATGAAATGCTTAAAGCAATTTGTGTAGTAAGTGCTAATGACTGTGTTACAGCAATGGCTGAGTTTTTAGGTAGTACTGAAGAAAATTTTGTTAATATGATGAATGAAAAAGCTAAAGAATTAAATATGAATGATACTTGTTTTAAAAATTGTCACGGAATTGATGAAGATGGTCATGTAATGTCAGCATATGATATAGCAATTCTATCTTGCGCATTATTAAATGACTATCCTGAGATCACTAAATATACTACAATTTATATGGATTCTCTTCGCGATGGTAAATCTAGTTTAGTTAATACTAATAAATTAGTAAGAAATTATTCAGGATGTACAGGATTAAAAACCGGATCCACTTCTCTTGCACTTTATAATTTATCTGCATCTGCCTCTAAAAATGGTATGGATTTAGTTGCTGTTGTAATGAAAGCTCCAACCTCAGCTATTCGCTTTAAAAATGCATCTAATTTACTTGATTATGGATTTACAAATTTTGAATATAAACAATTAATTAATAAAAATGATATTGTTAAAACTATTTCTGTACCCAAAGGAGTTAATTCTCCAATAGAACTACAAGCTAAAACAGACTGTGGAGTTATTCTTAGCAAAGGAACAGATACTAACATTGAACAAGTAGTATCAGTTGCAAACAATATTGAAGCTCCAATAAGTAAAGGTGATGAGCTAGGTAAAATAACTTATATTTTAGATGGGGAAACAATTGCTGAATGTAGTTTAGTTGCAAGTCAGGATGTACCTAAAATAAATATCTTTTCAATGGAACAAAATATTTTAAAAAACTGGGCAACATTGTTACGTTAAGTTGTCAATGGGGACGGACCTTTTTGACAACATTTTGTTGT
>CAMIVO010000055.1 GCA_946401865.1 uncultured Clostridia bacterium | reverse complement strand
TTACATTTTTGTTAGAAAAAAGGGATTTACGCATAAAAATAAATATATAAACTTGACACGGGCTAATTTATAGTAAGCCATGAATTGTAACAAAAGCCTAAAATGTTATTCTACAAATAACATTTTAACCTCTCCACACTATCTTCTTGCATTTTTACAAAATCACCAAGAAGTGTATGAATATCTTTATTAATGTTGGGATTTTGATTTAATAACCTTCTTCCTTCAATTATTCCCATATTTGTACCATTTAATAGAAGCTCTGAAAGATTTGAATTACTCTTGTCATTCATAGCCTTCATCTGT
Source organism: uncultured Clostridia bacterium (assembly GCA_946401865.1). Taxonomy (GTDB): domain Bacteria; phylum Bacillota; class Clostridia; order TANB77; family CAG-508; genus CAG-269. The sequence continues at coordinate 9,951 of CAMIVO010000055.1, read as the reverse complement.
ATGCCCCACCAAGTCATTATTTTGTTCATAGCACTTGTTTCATGTGGGTCTTTTTTATAAGTATAACTTTCATATATATCATTTGCTCTTTTAGAAATTTCTTCATATTTGCTGTATTCTCCATTTAGTACATTTCTAAAATTTTCATCTCCAACTTTCTTTTCGATAAACTCAATTGCATCCATTCCCATAGTTGCGCCTTTGTTAACTTCATCCAAAACATTTAAATCATTTTGATCCATATTCATAAATTTATTCCTCCTAAAAATTAAATTTTAATCCATTACATTTCATTACAATCCAGTAAATAAATAGTTTTGCCCTGCCTAATGGATTAGTAACTTTTGTCGTAGGCCTTAATTAAGATTTTATTGAATAATAATGAATTTACACATATAATATTTACCGTTTTTAGAAAAAAATTCAAAAAAATCAAAAAAAGTCTTGACAACCCCCAAAAAAGATAGTATACTATATAACGTTAAAAGTAATGGTCGTTTAGCTCAGCTGGGAGAGCATCTGCCTTACAAGCAGGGGGTCATAGGTTCGAGCCCTATAGCGACCACCATTTATATATACGGCCTGGTAGTTCAGTTGGTTAGAATGCCGCCCTGTCACGGCGGAGGTCGACGGTTCGAGCCCGTTCCAGGTCGCCATTTTTTTATAAATTATTTGGCTTCATAGCTCAGTTGGTAGAGCAGAGGACTGAAAATCCTCGTGTCAGTGGTTCGATTCCACTTGAAGCCACCAATACTTTATGGTGGATGTAGCGCAGTTGGTTAGAGCGCCAGTTTGTGGCACTGGAGGTCGTGAGTTCGAGTCTCATCTTCCACCCCATTTATTTTCCACTATTTTTTATTTTATATATTGGACTGTAGCCAAGCGGTAAGGCACCAGACTTTGACTCTGGCATGCGCTAGTTCGAATCTAGCCAGTCCAGCCATTTCGACAAAATCAAAAAAGAGAAAGAAGTTAGTTTGATTCTATAAACTAGCTTCTTTTTGTTATAAAAAACAAAAATCTCTAAAAATTTATAAGTATTTTATGATGATTTTCGAAATCACGAAATTTGCTGTTTAATTTATATTTTTATATAAATTTATTTTCTTCTAATGGCGAATCTTCGTGAAATGCTTGAAAAAAGGAGGTTTTTGTGATAATTATAATTTCTACAGTTTTTGATATTTTTAAAAGATACTATTAATAAAATATTGAAAATCGGTTTTTTTTTATTGTAAAAAAAATAGAAATTTGATATACTTTAAATGGATTTTTATACTGATGGAGGAGATAAACTTGATTGATCTAAATGAAGAATACAAACAAGCCTTAAAAGGTAAAAAATTTATAGATTTATTTTGCGGACTAGGCGGTTTTAGACTTGCTCTAGAGTCATATGGTGCAGAATGTGTTTTTAGTTCGGATATTGATAATCATGTTAGTAAGGTATATGAAAAAAATTTTGGTGCAAATCCGTTAAGTGATATTACAAAAGTCGATGAAAATGAAATACCTAAGCATGATATTCTTTGTGCAGGATTTCCTTGTCAAGCATTTTCTATTAGTGGAAAGCAAAAAGGGTTTGAAGATACACGAGGTACTTTATTCAGAGAAGTAGTTAGAATTGCAAAGTTTCATCAACCAGAATTATTAATATTGGAAAATGTAAAAAATTTAGAAAAACATGATAATGGAAATACTTTTAAAGTTATAAGAGAAAACATTGAAAACATAGGATATAATATGTATTGGAAGGTTTTAAATGCTTCAAATTATGGTGTGCCACAAGCAAGAGAAAGGATTTATATGATATGTATTAGAAAAGATTTAGATAACCATAATTACATATTTCCAAAATCTACGAATCAAGAAGTTTGTGTTAATGATATTTTGATAACTAATGGAGAAGAAAGAAAATATATTATAAATAAACCATATAAAATGAATGAAAATAACAATCAAATGAAAATGTTTAAAGTATATAATAAACCAGTAAGAGTTGGAACTGTTAATAAAGGAGGACAAGGAGACAGAATATATGATCCATTTGGACAAGCTATTACTTTGTCAGCAGAAGGTGGAGGAACAGGAGCTAAAACAGGTTTATATTATATAAACAATGAGGTTAGAAAGCTACACCCAAGAGAATGTGCAAGATTAATGGGATTTCCAGAATATTATCAAATAGATGAATCTGTTAATCAAGCTCAAAAGCAATTTGGAAATAGTGTAGTGGTTAATGTTTTACAATACATAGTTAAAAGCATAATTGATGAAGGGAGTGTAAATAATGGATAGTTCAGGTGGTTCAAAAATAGCAAAAGATGGTTTTAATAATGAAAAGGATATAGCTAATAAATTCATCAATTGGGAAAATGATGATGAGGCTAAAACTTGGCTTGAAACAATGGGATATGATTTAAAAGAGATTGAATATGTATATGCTGAAGTAATACATGGCTATAAAACCGATGTACAAGTTCAAGTAACTATAAAATTGAAAAAAATAGTTGAAGCTCAAAATCTTCAAATCAAATTAGTAAGCAATGATAAGGGATTTAATCAAATAGATAAAAGATGGATTAAGAATTATAAAGAAATGTGGGATATTCCAGAAAATATTGTAAAGTTATTACAATATTTCACAGGAGAGCTTTTACCATATAGAAAAAATACTAAAGATTCAAGAAGAATGTTTATGAATGAATTTACAGAAGATGAACAAAATCAATTAGTAAAATTTTTTGAAGATAATAAAGCACTTATAATACTAGACATTGTAAAAGGTAGAGGAATTTTAGCAGCAGAATGGATACTAATTGCTAAAAAAACAGCAACTGAATCTATATGGACATTGAAGCCTATAAATGTAGCCATAAACCATTATAGTGAAGGAAATGTCGAAATAACTAATAGAGGTAGTATGAAAATAGGTAGAATTACAATGCAAAGAAAAGGTGGAGATGCTGGAAGAGATACTGCAAAAATGTTACAATTTAAGGTAGATCCAACTGAACTATTTAATATAAATTAATCTTATATTGTATACAAACGATAAAAGTAGAATGATATTATTCTACTTTTTATTTCGTTTTTCGCTTATTTCATGTATTTTTTCTATTTCATAATTAATTTTATTATTAAGTTGATCTTTTCTTGCTTTACAAAGTTTTAAAATAATTATCTTATCTTTTTCAGCAATATCCTCTGGTTTTATTTTACCTTTTAAATAATCTTTTAATATTTCAAAATATTTTTGTTCTATTTTCATCTTCCATCTTCCAATTCTTTTTTTATTTCATTCAGCATTTTTTCTAATCCTTCAATTTCACCTGTCAATTGGCCTTTTTCTTTTGCTATATAATGCTCTCTCTCTGAAATTACATCTCCATACAATGAAGTACTATAATAGTTCCAATCAATTTCCAATTCATCTTCTTGGCTTTTATAAAATGTCATTGAAGCTTTTAATTGTTGCATTTTTTTATAACATTGTTCTTGCATATATCTTAAAAAATCTATGTGTATTAACCTTTTTTGATGTTCATAACATTGTTCAAAATCTGTTTTTAAACTTAAATAATTTTTCCTTATAAAATATGGCAAAAAATCTATTGTAGATTCATAATAAAATTGTGTGGGGTAACGTTTAACTTCTTCTTCAACCTCTTCTTCAACTTCTTTTTTAGTATCATCATCTAATTCAGGCATGTCCATCTCTAAAACTAACATTTGTCCTACAATAGTCTTCAAGTCTAATTGGTCAAGATATCCCTCTCTTTCCCATATAGCATTATCTATCCACATGCCTTGTATTTTTTGATTACCTTGTTTGTCTTTTAATGGCAAATACAAATATAAGTTTTTAGGTGTTTCATAATTTTCTCTTAAATATATTTCTTTCTCTTCTTTAAACTCATTACTTATTTCCATTAGTATGACTCTCCTTCCAATACTAAAAATAAAATATTACCATTTTTTCGAATTTCAATCTTGATTTATCATTGTTATAATTATACTATAATAAAGTGTTTATGTCAACTTTTTTATGCAACCCTTTTTTACTGATTAAATTAAATTGTAAATTGAAAATAAAAAAAATATGTAGTATAATAAATACAAAGTTAATTCAATACTGAAAGTAAGATTGTATATATATTTTATTTTACACTAAATTATAAAACTTTCTGTACCAAAAAGGTTGCTTATTTTTTATCAAGAAAGGTTCTCTAAACATGAAAAAAATAATTCTTTCAATTGATGGTATGACATGTTCAGCTTGTTCTAGTGGCTTGGAAAAATATCTTAACAAACAAAAAGGAATAAAACAAGCAACAGTTAATTTAATAATGAATACAGCAAACATTGAATATGATGACAAAATTTTAAATCAAGCAGATTTAGATAAATTTGTAGAAAAAGCAGGTTTCAAAAGTTTAGGCATTTATAAATTAGGAATTGAAGAAAAAAAACATACTTTAGAAAAATATAGACTTATTGCAATTTCTATTTTATCAATTTTTATTCTTTATATATCTATGTCTCATATGATTAACCTTCCATCCATTCCATACCTAAATATGCATAAAAATCCAGTAAATTATAGTATTTGTTTACTTATTTTAACTTTATTTGTTCTTATTTTAGGTAAAAACATCTTAAAAAATGGTATAAAAAATTTAATACATCTAACTCCCAATATGGATACTTTAGTTACTATTGGAACATCAACAAGTTTCTTTTATAGTTTATATGGAACTATTATGATACTTAAAGGTCATACAAATTTTGTAGAAAACTTATATTTTGAATCTTCTGCTATAGTTATATTTTTTATTAAAATTGGTAAATATATTGAAAATAAAAATAAAAACAAAACTAAAGAAGCTTTGCAAAAACTTGTTTCGATTACTCCCAAAAATGCAACTTTACTTAAAGATAACCAAGAATATACTGTTACAATAGATGAAATAAAAAAAGGTGATATAATAATCTGCAAACCTGGTGAAAAAATTGCTGTAGATGGAACTATTATAGATGGAATAACTCATATTGATGAATCATTTATTACTGGTGAAAGTATTCCAGCTAAAAAGGAAATTGGATCAAAAGTTGTTGCTGGAAGTATAAATTATGAAGGAACTATAAAATACCAAGCAGAAAAAATAGGAAAAGATTCTACAATATCAGAAATTGTAAAAATGGTTTCAACAGCCACATCTACCAAAGCTCCAATTGCAAAAGTTGCAGATACTGTAAGTAGTTACTTTGTTCCTACCATCATACTTTTATCAATTTTAGCATTCGCCTTTTGGTTTTTTATAACAAAAGATCTTGCTTTTAGTATAAATATTTTTGTATCTATTTTAGTAATTGCATGTCCTTGTAGTTTAGGTTTAGCAACTCCTCTAGCTATTGTTATAGCTTCTGGCCTATGTAGTCAAAAAGGTATTCTTGTTAAATCTAGTGAAGCTCTAGAAAATGCACATAAGGTTAAAACCATTGTATTTGATAAAACAGGAACTTTAACAAATGGAAAATTAACTATTTCTAAAATATATAATTATTCAAATGAGAGTGAAGATGAAATATTAAAACAAGTTGCTAGTGTTGAAAATAAAAGTGAACATCCTATAGCTTATGCAATTGTAAATTCTGCTAAAGAAAAAAATATAGGACTAGAAAATGTAACTAATTTTAAAGCCATTAGTGGGTACGGAGTATTTGCTCAAATTAATAGTGATGAATTCTATATTGGTAATAGAAAACTAATGGAAGAAAATAAAATAAAAATTCAAAATGAAAAACATGAAATTGAACTTACTGAAAATGGCAATAGTGTTTTATTTGTTGCAAAAAACAATACATTAATTGCACTTATTGGTGTTAAAGATACTGTAAGAAATAATATGAAGGAAATACTAGCAAAATTAAAAAATAAAAATATTGAAATAGTAATGCTTACTGGAGACAATGAAAAAACCGCTTCTTATATAGCAAATGAACTAGGCTTAACAAAAATTATCGCAAATGTTAGTCCAAAAGAAAAGGCAGAACAAATTAAAAAATTTAAAAAAGCAGGTTTAGTTGCTATGTGTGGAGATGGAATAAATGATAGTGTTAGTCTTGCTACTGCTGATATTGGCATTTCTATTTCAAATGGAACTGACATTGCTATTGACTCTGCAAATGTCATATTAATGAATGATAATTTAGATAAATTAAATGATTTAATTTATCTAAGTAATATAACAATTAAAAACATCAAGCAAAATCTATTTTGGGCATTTTTCTATAATATACTAATGATTCCTATTGCAGGAGGATTATTACAAAAATTTAATATCTTACTTAATCCAATGATTGCATCTTTAAGTATGACAATTAGCAGTTTAACAGTCGTTCTAAATGCATTAAGACTTAGACGAATAAAATAATTAATAAAAGCCATAGTTTATTGCTATGGCTCTTATATTTTTAACACATCACCTGCATATATTTTATTTACATTTTTTATATTATTTTTCTTAGCTAATTCTTTTACTGTTGTATTAAACTTTTTAGCAATACCTGATAAAGTGTCCCCTTTTTTTATAACATATCTTATTTCATTTCTTTCTGCCATCAATTCATTTACCTTTGCTTGAACCTTGTTATATTTATCTCCTAATGCTTTTCGTCTTGCTTCACCATTACCATATTTTCCAGAAATAACTTCATTGGCTAGTCTTAAAATTTCGTCATTTGGATTACTTGGTTTTACATCTCCAATTTGTGAAATTAAATCTCTATATAAATAATCAGTATCTACATTACTGGAAATACCTTTTATCTTTCCTGTTGATGAATTTTGCCACATATCATATTCTCCTTTATATTTATCTATTCCTTCTGTATAGTGTGCAATCCAAGTTGTATAACGTTTTTTTATTTCTTCTTTATTTAAATAATTATTATACCAGTATAAGTTGGCATACACTCCAGCCCATAACCCTGTTTTTTCTATTTCTGTATTAAATGCAATACATATATTAGTTAACTTGTCTTTACCTAAGTCTTTTATAGAGTCATCTTCCATATCAAAATATACTGGCATTTCTAAAACTTTATTTTTTAATCTATCAATTGCCCATTTTGCTCCATCTCTAGCACTTTCCTCTGAATTAGCATAGTTGTAAACATATACTCCTATTGGTATATTTAGTTTTTTACATTTTTTATAATATTCTTCAAATTTTGAATCTAAGGAATGATTTTTTTTATTACCAATCCAGCCTAATCTTAAAATTGCGAAATCTATATTAGGTTTTACTTCATTCCAATTTATATTTCCTTTGTGATAACTTACATCTATTCCAAACATAATATATCCCCCATTTTATTAGTTCTCTATTAATATATTAATTTGAATAAAAATTTGTTACTTTGAAATTACTTATCCTTGATAAAGAGACTTTTTTTGGGTTTGACAAAAAAATTGTATTATAGTACTATATATAAAAATAAGACATAAATACATTTAGAAAAAAGACTTATTTAAAAAATAATTACTTTTTTAAAATATGTATATCTTGAAAATAAAATAGAAAGGATTGAATTTTTATGTTTGAAAAAGATATTGAATTAGCCAAACAAGTAAGACTAAATTCATATTCACCTTATAGTAATTACCGTGTTGGTGCTTGTTTAAGATGTAAAGATGGTTCAACTTATTTAGGATGTAATATTGAAAATCATGGAATTCAAGGAATATGTGCTGAAAGAACTGCATTTGCTAAAGCTATTTCTGAAGGTAAAAGGGATTTTGAATCAATTGCAATTGTTGGTGCTCCAAAAGGTAAAGATCCAATTGAAAAATGTCTACCATGTGGTTATTGTAGACAATTTATAAGTGAATTTGTGGATGATGAGTTTAAATTTATTGTAGAAAATAATGGTGAAATAATAACTTATACAATTAATGATTTGTTACCTAACAGGTTTGGGTTGTAAAAAAGGCAACTCATTATTTGTATTGAGTTGCCTTTAATAGCAATCTGATTTGAGATATCTTAACATTTATTTTTATCTTTTTATCGTTCATCTCCTGACTTATTCCCATTCATATTGCTGGCATACATATCAAAAAGGTGTCTTTGTTCTTTATTTGCAAATGGTGTTACAAGTCTTACTTTTCCTGGATTTTTCACTACTTCCCAAGATAATCTTGATTTTTTTGTTTTTTTAGCACTCGCACACTTAGCCATAATCTTCTCTTGTTCTGTATCTGCAAACAATGGAGACATTACATTTTTAGATTTTTTCATTTTTTTCTCCTAAAATTTCTATATTTTTGTTACTTGCATTGGCATAACCAAAATCGTATGTTTTTAATAATTATGACACAGATATACAAAAAAATCATATGCTCTGTTTCAAACTCTCTTATATATTTCGATTTATTGTCTATAATTTAACATAATTTTTCTGTTTTTGCAATAATTCTAAAAAAATTTTTAAAATATTTAAAAATAATTTTTTTCAAACCATATTGTAAAAAAATAGCATAATTGATAAAATATAGTTGTATAATTTATTTTACAAAAGAAAGCGAGGTGAGAACATGGAAGAAAAGAATGTTACAAAAATAAGTTTATCAACATTTTTCCTAATATTAGCGATAATTGCAATAATAGTTATGGGAATATTTATTTATAAGCTTAATAGTGATAAAACAGCAGAAATTCAAAAATCTACTGAACTTCAAGCACAAGTTAATAGTTTAAATGGAACTGTAAGTGATTTACAAGGAAAAATAAATAGTATATCACAAACTATAGAAAATAAACCTACAACATCAGAAATATCAAAAGATGAAATTAATAATAATAAAATTGAAACTTTAGATATAAAAAGTGATTCAGTAAAAAAACTATATAATTATGTATCAAAATTTAGTTATTACGATGAATTAATAGCATATCAGTCAAAAAAAGTAACAGAGAAAGATTTAGCCAACAGCTTAAAATTATTAACTGTATTTAATAATTTAGATAAAGATGATGCTACTCGAATTGAATATCAATATGAAAATGAGTATATTCCTAAAAGAGAACACATAATCTATTCTAAAAAAATAATAGACGATAAAGCAACTGAAATTTTTGGAAATAACGTTACAATAATTCATGAAAATGCATCACCATATGATGGACATTCAATAATATATAAAAATAATGAATATGATAGTTTTGATTATGAAGGTGGTGGAGTTGTTCCTTGGGAAAGTTCTACGTCTAAGTTAATAAAAGCAGAACAAATTGGAGATGATATATTTATATATGATAAATATGTGCATCTTGTAGAAGTAGAAAATATTGTAAATGGAATTAATCATGCAGGTTCATATGATATCTATTCAGCATCTGATAAAAATGTTAAATTATCCTCAAAAGTAGACTTCGATAAAAACAAACTATATGGTGATGACATAATTGGTAATATAGAAAAATTTTTGAACCAAGAATTAACAACATTTAAGCATACTTTCAAAAAATCTTCAAATGGTTCTTATTACTGGTATAGTAGTGAACCAATAAATAAATAAATAAATATCCTCCGGCTAAGCCGGAGGATATTTATTACCCAATAAAAAACTCTTATGATTAAATCACAAGAGTTCGAATGTACATTTACTGGAGCGGGTAGAGGGAATCGAACCCTCATCACCAGGTCGGAAGCATGGGATTCTGCCATTAAACTATACCCGCATTTCTTTTATTATACTAAAATACCCATCAATTTTCAACAAATTTTAAAATATTTTAAAATATTCTAAAATATTCTTGATATAAAACATTATCTGTGATATTATATTTCGTGATCAAATTGTAAATACTAATATTAGAAAGGATGATATAATTTGAAAGTAAAAGTTAGAAAGATAAAACCAAAATAATAGAAAAAGGGCAT
>CAMIVO010000054.1 GCA_946401865.1 uncultured Clostridia bacterium | reverse complement strand
ACAGGAAAAACAATATGATTTACCAAAATTAGATGATGTTCAAGAAGAAATAACACCAGCCAAAAGAGGTACTTTAGTGCATTTATGTATGCAAAAATTGGATTTTTCACAAGAATACAATCTAGAAAAAGTAAAGAGCTTGATAGAACAGCTACAAACAAATGAGATTATAACAGAAAAAGAGGCTGAAAGCATTAATCCAAATGTTATTTTAAAATTTACAGAATCTGGAATTTTTAAAGATTTAAAAGAGGCAAAGGAATATCACAAAGAAGAACCTTTTTATATTAATATTCCAGCAAATAATGTAATGAATGTTTCTGCAAATGAAAATATTTTAGTTCAAGGAATAATAGACTTGTATTTTGTTGATAAAAATGATAAACTAATATTGCTAGATTATAAAACAGATTTTGCAAAACCAGGAGATGAAGAAATCTTAATTGAAAGGCATAAGCCCCAATTAATGCTTTATAAAGAAGCTTTAGAAAATGGGTTAAACAGAAAAGTGGATAAGATTTTAATATACTCAACAAGTCTTGCAAAAGAAATAATTATTGAGCAAAATTAAATTAAGAATGAAAGGAAAAAAAGTATGATTTATCCAAAATTCTTGACTAAAGGTAATACCATTGGAGTTCCAGCTCCTTCTGATGGAGCATATGATGAGCTACATATAAACAAGCAAAAAAATGCGAAATTAAAAATGGAACAGCTAGGGTACAAAATTATACAATCAAAAAACATCTATACTTCAAAAATGGCAAGAAGCGCAACTGCAAAAGAAAGGGCAGAAGAATTAAATTCTATGTTTGAAGATAAAAATATAGATTTTATAATATGTGCTGCAGGTGGAGAATTTTTGATCGAATGTCTTCCATATGTTGATTTCACTGCTATTACAAACAACCCAAAATTTGTACAAGGATTTTCTGATCCAACAGGATTATTATTTCAAATAACAACTAGGTTTGATATAGCAACAATTTATGGTATGAATTTTGGAGATTATGGTATAGAAAATTATTCAAGAGATATCACAGATAATCTACAAATCATTACAGGTAATCTAATTGAACAAGAAAATTACGAAATGTTTGAAAATGAAAGAAAAGAAAAAGTTACTGGATTAGAAGGTTACAACTATACTGATAAAGTAGAATGGAAAACATTGGACAATAAACCTGTAAGTTTAAAGGGTAGAATTATAGGTGGATGTTTAGATTTAATAACAGAGCTTTCTGGAACTAAATATGATGGAGTAACAAGTTTTGTTGAAAAGTATAAAAATGATGGTATTATATGGTATTTTGATAATTGTGAGTTATCAAAAGAAGAATTGATACGAACTTTATGGAAATTTAATGAACTGGAATATTTTAAATATTGCAAAGGAATTATATTTGGAAGATGCGGGAATGATAACTCATATCTAAATTATACCATGGAACAGGCTTTAAAAGATAGTGTTATTTCTGAATTAAATATACCTATAATATATGATGCAGATATTTCTCATAAAGGACCAAGTATGACAATTATAAATGGTGCAATTGCAACTATTAATTTTGAATCTGGAAAGGGAAATATAAAATTTGAATTAAAATAGGAGGAATATATGAAAGAATTTGAATTAAAAGTTACAGGTATGATGTGTACAGGATGTGAAAATAGGGTGAAAAATGTTGTAAAAGAAATAAAAGGAATAGAAAGTGTAGAAGCTGACCATAATACAGGAATTGTGAAAATAAAATGTGATACAGATGTAAATATGAAAGAAGTAAAAGAAGCAATTGAAGATCTAGATTTTAAAGTAGAATAAAAATTTGGAGGAAAGTTATGAAAAAATATGAAATTATAAAAAACTTCTTTTTAGGTGGATGTATAGGTATTACACTTATGGAAATATGTGTTCTCATTGTAAATATTTTATCTGGAAAACTCGATGAAGATACAATAAATCTTATAAAAAGTTTTTCAACAATATTCTTCTTTGGGGGAATAATATACATTTTAATTGTTATATCAATTACCAGTTTAAAATATAAAGATATGAATTCTAAGGATAAACAAAAAGTATTAGTCAAACAAATAAGATTAACAAGTGCAGTAATAATAATATTTTCACTTGTTTTATTATTTTATTCTTTGCAAAACAATATTTTAGGGGTAATACTTTCTATGAGTTTTATAATTGTTTTTGTATTATGGGGATATGGTTTTTTTATAGAATATGCTAGATTAAGGAAAAATATAGTTATGATAAAAAAATAAATAGATGGAGGCAAAAATGGAAGAAAACAATGAAACAAAAAGCGAATTAATAGATAATATAGATCCAGAAAACGAAATACAATTAGTTGATTTAGCAGTATCTCTATCGAATTATGAAGATGAAGAATTAAAAAAAATATGTGGAGATTTAAATGATGAAAGCTTAGCTAAAGTATTAGAAGAAGCAGAAACAAAAATACAAAAGAAGATAATTAGTTTTTTAGATAATACACGAGTAATAGATATTTTTTCTTTTATGTCAAAAGATGATATAGCGGATATACTTGGATGTTTGAACACAGGAAGAAGAAAAGAACTAATAAAAATAATGAAAGCTGGGGATAAAGCCGTAATAAAAGAACTTTTAGGTTATAAAGAAGATTCTGCAGGTGGTATAATGACCACAGAGTATATCGCTTTATCTCAGGATCTAACTGTTAAGGAAGCTATTTCAAAGATTAAAGAAATTGTTCCTAAAACTGAATATATTCAAACAATTTATATTATGAATTCAAGCAAAAAAATTCAAGGAACAGTTGATTTAAGAGATATACTTGTAGCAGATGAAAATTTAAAACTAGAAGAAATTGCTGAAAAAGACTTTATATATGTTACTCCAGAACTTGACCAAGAGGAAGTTGCAAAAATCGTTTCAAAATACGACTTAAATGCTGTTCCAGTATTAAATAGTAAAAAGAGAATGCTTGGAATTGTAATGGTTGATGACGTAGTTGATGTATTGGTAGAAGAACAAACAGAAGATATTTTGAAAATGGGTGGTGTTGCAAAAGAAGAAACTTTAGACAGTACTCTTTTAGAATCAATAAAATTGAGACTTCCATGGCTTTTTATAAATTTAATAACCGCATTTTTAGCAGCACTTACAGTAAAAGCATTTGAATCAACAATTGCAAAAGCTGTTGCTCTTTCTGCAACAATGTCAATTGTTACAGGAATGGGAGGAAACGCTGGAACTCAAACAGTTTCTATAATAATACGTAATTTAGCTATGGGAAAAGTTAAGTTTAAAGAAGTTGGACATTTACTTACGAAAGAGGTTATATTAGGATTGATTAATGGAGCTATAATTGGCTTAGTTACAGGAATAATAGTTGCATTAATTTATCAAAATATGTATTTAGGTTTAATTATATTCTTAGCTATGATTGGAAACTTAATAATTTCTGGATTTTTCGGGCTTATTATTCCAATTATATTGGAAAAACTAAAAATAGATCCAGCACTTTCTTCTTCAATATTTTTAACAACAGCAACTGATGTACTTGGATTTTTCTTGTTTTTAGGTTTAGCAAGTATTTTTATAAGTAAATTAATTTAATACAAAAAAATAGAAGTAGGATGTTAGAAGTTGTAAATTCAAAATTAGAATTTCAGTTTCTAGCATCCTATTTTTGATATTTAAAGAATTAATACATATTTTATATTTTTATATCTACTAGCAAATATCACATCTTGGTTCACAGGGCTCTGATTTTTTTCCTCTTAAGCAATCACCTTCATGTTTACATTTTACATCCATGTTATAATGACGTACATCATTAACCCAAATATCAATTGCATATTCTCTACCTGGACAAAGTGGGCCAAAAACAAATTCACCATATTTATCTGTAAATGTATGTGATACAGGAATTCTTTTCTTTCTGCCATCTTTTCCAAAATCTATTTCAATTAGTTTTACAACAGCATTTTTTATAGGCTCTTTAAACATGTTTTTTACTTTTCCATAAATTACATCTCTATTATCTTCAGGCAAAGTTATATCTAAGTCAAATTGCTTTCCATCTGAAATTAAACCATTTACATCAATAACAGGACAATGTGGTTTATTAGGCTTATTCATTTCAATATTCATAATATTATTTTCCATTTTGTAATATTTCCTTTCCTAAGGCACAAATTGGTTTGAAAAATATAATCTTAGTTGAATGTTATTCAAACCTATGTTATCCTTTTATATAAAATTAGCATATTTTTGCTTTATATATATTATGAAAAATGTCGAAAAAAGTGCACAAAAAAACAGTTATTTTAAAAAAATTAAATTTCGCAAAAGTTATTGTGATTTTTTATATTTTATGATAAAATGGCAAAAGTAAAATATAAATTAGAAAGGAAGTTTTAAAATGTCAGAAGCAAAGTACAATAGAGTACTATTAAAATTAAGTGGAGAAGCACTTGCAGGAGATGACAAAACAGGAATCAATATACAAGTTGTAGGAAAAATATGTGATAAAATAAAAGAAGTAGTTGAAATGGGAGTTCAAGTAGCAATTGTTGTTGGAGGAGGAAACTTCTGGAGAGGTAGAAGAAACGGAGAACAAATGGAAAAAACAACAGCAGATTATATGGGAATGCTAGCAACAGCAATGAATGCATTATCACTTCAAGATGCTCTAGAATCAAGAGGACTTTTTACAAGAGTTCAAACAGCTATAGAAATGAGAGAAATTGCAGAACCTTTTATAAAAAGAAAAGCATTAAAACACTTAAATAGAGGAAGAGTTGTTATATTTGCTTGTGGTACAGGTCATCCTTTCTTCTCAACAGATACAGGAGCAGCACTTCGTGCAGCAGAAATTGAAGCAGATGCTATTTTACTTGGAAAATCAATAGATGCAGTATATTCTGCAGATCCAAAATTAGATCCAACTGCTACAAAATATGATAAGATAACATACCAAGAAGTATTGGAAAAAGATTTAAAAGTTATGGATTCAACAGCAACAGCATTATGCAAAGATAATAATATTCCACTTGTTGTTTTTGGAATATCAGATCCAGAAAATATTGTTAGAGCTGTTAAGGGAGAAAAAATAGGTACAATAGTTGAATAGAATGATTTAAATATACAAAATATTAATTATTAAAAAAAGGAGAATTAAATTATGGATTATAGTGAAATTAAAGAAAAAATGAATAAATCAATAGATTCTTTAAATGAAAAATTTTCTGAAGTAAGAGCAGGTAGAGCAAATCCTGCAATATTAAACAAAGTAAAAATAGACTATTATGGTACACCAACACCAATAAACCAAGTTGCAGGAGTTTCTGTTCCAGAGGCTAGATTAATCGTTATTCAACCATGGGATATGTCAGTTTTAAAAGAAATTGAAAAGGCAATTTTAGCATCAGATATTGGAATTAATCCTAATAATGATGGAAAAGTAATAAGACTAGCTTTTCCTGAATTAAATGAAGAAAGAAGAAAAGAATTAGTTAAAGATATAAAGAAAATGGCAGAAGAATGTAAAGTTGCAATTAGAAACTCAAGAAGAGATGGAATGGATTTAGCTAAAAAACTTCAAAAAGATGGAGACATTACTGAAGATGAATTAAAACAAGCTGAAAACGAAATTCAAAACTTAACAGATAAATCAATAGAAGAAATTGATAAAATGCTTGAAAATAAAGAAAAAGAAATAATGTCAATATAAATAGAAGTGAGAAGTATAAAATAAATGGATTTTAAAGAAGAATTAAAAAAATATCAAAATATAGTAGAAAAAGAACTAGAAAAATATATAAGAAAAGATGCGTGTCCAGAAAGAATTTTGAACGAATCTGTAGAGTATAGCTTAATGGCAGGAGGAAAGAGGCTAAGACCTATTTTGGTTTTAGCTACATATAGTTTATTCAAAAAAGACATAGAAAAATGTATGCCTTTTGCTATGGCGGTTGAAATGGTTCATAATTTTTCACTTATACATGATGATCTTCCTGGAATAGATAATGATGACTTTAGACATGGCAAATTAACCAACCATAAAAAGTTTAATGAAGCAACAGCAATACTTGCCGGAGATAGTCTGTTAAATCAAGCATATATTGTTATAAGTGAAACTTTATTAAATGCAGAGAATAAATATGATTTAGAGTTAAAAATAAAAGCTTTTAATGAATTCTCATTAGCAATTGATAGATTAATTGCTGGTGAATATGTTGACACAGAATTTGAAGGAAAAGATGTTTCTTTGGAATATCTTGAATATAATTATAATAATAAAACAGGAGCTTTAATAAAATTATGTGTTAGATTAGGGGCAATTCTAGCAAGTGCTCAAAATGAGGATTTAGAAAAGCTTACAAAATATGCTGAAAAAATAGGTCTAGCATTTCAAATAAAAGATGATATTTTATCTGTAGAAGGAGATGAATTAATCACCGGTAAACCTGTTGGAAACGACGAAGCAAAAGGAAAATGTACTTATATTTCTAAATATGGATTAGAGGAAGCAAAAAGAACATTGAAAGAACTAATTGATGAATCTGTTTCAATAGCAGAAAGTTATGGCGAAAATGCAGAATTTCTTAAACAATTAGCATTATATATTATGAATAGAAATAAGTAAAATTATAAAATATACTGATAAGTTTTATTTGGTAAATACCTTAAAAATAAAAAAATCTAAGTATAAAAAATGAAAGGAATTACAATAAAATGTATAATAGTGAAAACCTACCAGTTCATATAGCCATAATAATGGATGGAAATAGACGTTGGGCTCGTTCAAAAGGAAAACCTGTTGCATTTGGACATAAAGAAGGTGCAAAAACTTTAGAAAAAATTGTAAGATATGCAAATAAAATTGGAATAAAATATTTAACAGTTTATGCCTTTTCAACAGAAAATTGGAAGAGAACAGAAGATGAAGTTAATGCTTTAATGTTTCTACTTCAAAGTTATATAGAAGATTATTCTAAAAGAGCAGATTCTGAAAATATAAAAGTCCAATTTTTAGGCGATATTTCAGCATTTTCTCCTAAAATGCAAAAAGGGATAATTGATTGTACAAACAGAACAAAAAATAATACAGGAATAACATTTAATATAGCTTTAAATTATGGTGGAAGAGCAGAAATTATAAAGGCTGTAAAAGAAATTGTTCAAGAAGTAAATAACAATCAATTAGAACTAAAAGATATAAATGAAGAACTAATTTCAAATAAATTGTATACAGCAGGTCAGCCTGATCCAGATTTGCTAATAAGAACAAGTGGAGAAATAAGATTAAGTAATTTCTTGCCATGGCAACTAGTTTATTCGGAATTTTTATTTATAGAAAAAAATTGGCCAGATTTTAATGAAGAAGATTTAGATAAAGCTATAGAAGTATATCAAAA
This sequence comes from uncultured Clostridia bacterium, assembly GCA_946401865.1. Lineage (GTDB taxonomy): Bacteria > Bacillota > Clostridia > TANB77 > CAG-508 > CAG-269. Next base: position 3,540 of record CAMIVO010000054.1, on the reverse strand, counting down.
AAGAACTAGAAAATACGGAGCTAATTAGTTTTGGTAAAACTAATTAATATACAAAATATTTCGGAAAAGGAAATAAATATGAATTTAAAAAGAGTTTTAACCACACTAATAGGATTACCAATTGTTATAATGGTTTTAATATTAGGAAATGAATATATTATAGGCGGAATTGTTTTATTAGCTAGTATAATATGTATGTATGAATATTTTAATGTAATAAAAAAAGTATGTAAACCAGTTCAATGGATAGGATATTTGTCAAATGTTTTAATAGTTATAGCTTCATTTTTTCAAATAGAAATAATAAAAACACTTGTAATATTCTCTATACCAATATTTATGCTGTTACTTTTTTTACAAGTTATAATTACCAATATGAAAACAACTTTTAAGGATGTTGCATATACATTATTAAGTATTGTATATATTCCATTTTTTCTAATGTTTGTAGAATTAATTCGAAAAATGGAAAATGGAAAAATATTAATAGGATTTATATTTGCAATAGCATGGGGAACAGACATTTTGGCATATTTAATAGGAAAACATTTTGGAAAACACTACTTTAGTAAAGTAAGTCCTAAAAAAACTATAGAAGGTTCAGTTGCTGGAATAATTGGTGCAATAGTTTTTACTTTAGTATATACAATCATTGTAAATAAATTTTGTAATGTTGAATATTCTTATATAAAACTTACAATAATAAGTGCATTGCTTAGTGTAATAAGTCAAATAGGAGATTTTGCGGCATCAATAATTAAAAGATTTGCAGACACAAAAGATTATGGAAATTTAATTCCAGGACATGGAGGAATGCTTGATAGAATTGATAGTCTTCTATTTGTTGCACCATTTGCGTATATGATTTTTTATTATTTAATTTAAAGTATTATTAGAATAAATATAATATTTGAAGGAGATAAAATTGATAATTTCTGCAATTAAAGTAATTTTCTTACTTGGATTTTTAATATTTATACATGAAGGAGGACATTTTACTGTTGCAAAATTGTGTAATGTTAAGGTAAATCAATTTGCAATTGGATTTGGACCCAAAATAATTGAATTTAAAGGAAAAGAAACATTATATGCACTTCGTTTAATTCCTCTTGGCGGATTTGTAAGTATGGAGGGAGAAAATGGAGATTCAAATGAAGAAAGAGCTTTTAACAATGCTTCAATTTTAAAAAGAATAGCAATAGTTGTGGCAGGTGCTACAGTAAATATTATATTTGGATTAATTTTATATTTTATATTAGCAAGTATAATTTATGGAAATATAGGTATGGCATTTAAAGCTCTAGCAAATTATTTTTATGCACTAATAGAAAGCATAAGAATGTTATTTACAGGAAATGTTGGAATAAATGATTTAACTGGACCTGTGGGAATTTCTGGAATGGTATCTCAAACTGCTAGCATAAAAGAATATATCTATATGATGTCAATAATTTCTACATCACTTGGAATAACTAATTTATTACCACTTCCAGCATTAGATGGAGGAAAAATAGTATTATTAATAATAGAAGCAATTAGAAAAAAGCCGTTAAAACAAGAAACAGAAATTCAGCTTCAATTACTAGGATTTTCAATATTAATTGTATTGGCTTTGGTAGTTACTTGTAATGATATTATTAGAATAGTAAAATAAAAGGAATAAGCATATGGAAGAATTCAAATCAGGATTTGTAACACTTTGTGGTAGAACAAATGTAGGAAAATCTACATTAATTAATTTATTAGTTGGAGAAAAAATAGCAGCAATTGCAAATAAAGTTCAAACTACAAGAACACAAATTAAAGGTATTGTAAATAGAGAAAATTCACAAATAATATTTATAGACACGCCAGGAATTCATAAACCAAAAACAAAATTAAATGAAAACATGGTAGAGCTTTCGTGGGATGCAATTGAAAGTAGTGATGTAGTATTATTTGTAATAGAGGCTGATAGTCAAGAGATAGGAAAAGGCGATACAAAAATTTTAGAAAAAATAAAAGAAAAACATAAAAAATGCATGTTAATTATAAATAAAATAGATTTAGTAGATAAAATCCAACTTGCAAAAATAATTGATCTATATAAAAATGCATATAATTTTGAAGCTATTATTCCAGTATCTGCAAAAAAAGAAAAATATAAAGAAGAAATATTAAATGAAATAGAAAAGAACTTAGAGCCAGGTCCTGCATATTATGATTTAGATGAATATACAGATCAAACTTTAAGGCAGTTAGCAGAAGAAACAATTAGGGAAAAAGCATTAATTCTGATAAGAGACGAAATACCACATGGTATATATGTAGAAGTAACAAAAATGAAACTAAGAAAAACAAAAGAAAAAGAGGAAATATATGATATAGAAGCAACTATTTATTGCTTAAGAAATTCTCATAAAGGTATTATTATCGGAAAAAATGGAGAAATGCTTAAAAAAATTGGAACAATGGCAAGAAAAGACATGGAGCAAAATTTTGGAATAAAAGTTAATTTAAAAACTTGGGTAAAAGTAAAAGAAGATTGGGTAAATAATGAAAAAATTTTTAAACCAAAAGAATAAAATTTACAAGATGGGAAAAAATAACATAAGAAGGAAGTGACATTATGATAAAAAAATTAGCGTGGAATACGTTTAAATCTACAGGTAATGTTGATACTTTTATGGAACTAAAACAAATAGAAAATATTGAAAAAAATATAAATAATCTTCAAAAGGTGGAAACAAATGGGAATAATAAAAACGAAGGGAATAATTATAGCAGAAAGTAATATGGGAGACTTTGACAAAATGCTTACAATGCTTACTCCAGGTCTTCGGAAAAATTTCGTGTGCAGCAAAAGGTGCAAGACGTCAAAATAGTCGTCTGCTTGCTAGCACACAATTTTTGTGTTTTGGAGAATACATATTATATAAGTCACAAGAAACATATAATATAAATTCTTGCGACCCAATTGAAGTTTTTTATAATATTAGAACAGATTATGATAAAATAAACTATACAGCACATATAACAAAAATTATTCAAGATGTTACAAATGAAAACGAAAATAGTTATAAGGTTTTACAATTATATTTAAATACATTATATATGATTTCAGAAACAGATAAAGATATGGACTTTATTGTAAGTGTTTTTAAAATAAAATTGCTATGTTTATTAGGGTTTAAACCACGAATAGAAGAATGTGTGAATTGTGGCGCAAAAGATGATTTATTATTTTTTAGTATTAAAGACAATGGAGTAAAATGTAAAAATTGCAAAACTCAAGATAAAGGTGCAATTTCAATTTCTACAAGCACATATATGGCTTTAAAATACATTATAGAGGCTCCAAGTAAAAAGCTTTTTAATTTTAATTTAAAAGATGAAAGTTTAAAAGAACTAAAATTATTAAGCAATATCTATTTTAATCAAAAACTGGAGAAGGAATATAAAATTAATGGATAGTTACAATTCACGCTTTACTGTAAATTAGCCCACGCCAAGTTTATATATTTATTTTTATGCGTAAATCCCTTCTTTCTAACAAAAATG
>CAMIVO010000053.1 GCA_946401865.1 uncultured Clostridia bacterium | reverse complement strand
TTATTATATCAAAGGACTTTCTTTTTGTATATTCCGAAACCATTTTACACTATTTCAGAAAAAACGTATTTGACTAATAAACAAAAAAATGTTATAATAGTTCACATAGTAAATGAGATTTTAAACAAATATAGTATTTAAATGTACTTGTAATTTTAACATAAGTTAAAATTTAGGAATTTTCAAAAACGTTGCATTTGAAAAATATAAATAATAAATGAGATAAAAATTAAATAAAAAGATTTTAAACTATAGTAAAATGCTGTAAACTATAGTTTTAAAATCAATTATTTGTATGTTTAAAATTTTAAATAAAAATTAAGGAGAGAAAATAATAATGCTAGAGAGTAAAGAAAATAATACAGAAGAAAAAAAGGTAACTAGTGCAAGAAGAACTAGAAGGACATATTCACCTAGAAGAAAGCAAAGTAATGATATGGTAGAAAACAAAGAAACTATAAAAAAAGAAAAGGAACATAGAGTTAATAGAAATAAAAGAGTTATAAAAAAAGAAAAACAAATAGAATTAAAAAATATACAAGAAAATAAAAATGAGAATGTAATAAAAAATATGGCTATGAGTAATATACAATCAAATTCATTAGTAATTAAAAATGATAATTATACTACTAAAAAAGAAAATGATAGGAGTATTTTTAAAAAATCAAAATTAAAAATCATTCCACTTGGAGGTTTACACGAAATAGGTAAAAATATTACAATTTTTGCATACGAAGATGAAATGATAGTTGTAGACTGTGGACTTTCATTTCCAGATGACGACATGCTTGGAGTTGATATTGTTATACCAGATATTGCTTACATTGTAAGAAACCAAGAAAAATTAAAAGGAATGGTTATTACTCATGGACACGAAGACCACATAGGTGGAATTCCATACTTTTTAAAACAGGTAAATACGCCTATTTATGGAACAAAACTTACACTAGGTCTAATAAAAAATAAGTTAGAAGAACATAATTTAGAAGAATCTACAAAACTAAATGAAGTCAATCCTGGAGAAACTATAAAAATAGGGAAAAATTTCAAAGTAGAATTTATTCAAAGTTCACATAGTATACCAGATTCTGTAATGCTTGCAATTACAACTCCTGCAGGAACTGTTGTACATACAGGAGACTTTAAAGTGGATTTTACACCAATGGATGGAAAATTAATGGATTTTAGTCGTTTAGCAGAACTTGGAAACAAGGGAGTACTTGCACTAATGTCAGATTCTACAAACTCAGAAAGAAAAGGCTTTACTATGTCTGAAAGTACAGTTGGAGAGGTATTTGAAAAATTATTCAATAACTGTACAAAAAGAATTGTTGTTGCAACATTTGCATCAAATGTACATAGAGTTCAGCAAATAGTAAATTGTGCAGTAAAATATGGTAGAAAAATAGCTGTATGTGGTAGAAGTATGGTAAATATGATAACAACAGCTAGAGAATTGGGATACATAGATTGCCCAGATAATCTATTTATAGAAATAGATATGATTAGCAATTATACTGATGACAAGCTTTTAATTATTACAACAGGAAGTCAAGGAGAAACAATGTCTGCATTAACAAGAATGGCGTCTGGAACACATAGAAAAGTTAAAATTACTCCAAATGATTTAGTTATAATTTCTGCAAATCCAATTCCAGGAAACGAAAAAAGTGTATCAAAAGTTATAGATTCACTTATGCAAATTGGAGCAGAAGTTGTATATTCAGCATTAGAAGATGTCCATGTATCTGGACATGCTTGTCAAGAAGAACAAAAATTAGTCATTGCTTTAACAAAACCAAAATATTTTATTCCAGTTCATGGAGAATATAGACATTTAATAGCACATGGTGAAACAGCACAATCTATGGGAATTCCAAAGGAAAATATTTTTAAACTTGAAAATGGAAAAGTATTAGAAATGGACAAGTTTAGTGCAGAATTTACTGGACAAGTACAAGCAGGTGTAATTTTAGTAGATGGTTTAGGAGTTGGAGATGTTGGAAATGTTGTCTTAAGAGACCGTCAACACTTATCTCAAGATGGTTTAATTATAGTTGTTCTTACAATGAATGGTGCAACAGGAGAAATTATTGCTGGTCCAGATATTATTTCAAGAGGATTTGTATATGTTAAAGAATCTGAAAATGTTATGGAAGAAATAAAAAATGTAGCAAGACATGAAGTATACAAATTTGAATTAAGAGAAACCAAAGAATGGTCAACTATTAAAAATGCATTAAGAGAAAACTTAAAAGATTATATTTTTGCAAAAACTAAGAGAAATCCAATGATTTTGCCAATAGTTATGGAGGTATAAAAAATGAATTATAAAGAATTAGCAGATTTAATATTTCCTGATGCCAAGGAAATATCATATTATGAGGAAAAATATCCAAGAAGAAATTTGAAAGAGGGAGCAGAAGTTTTAAGAGTTGCGCCAAGTCCTACAGGAAATGTACATATAGGAACAATTTATCAAGCCTTAATTGCCACAAAATTAACAAAGCAAACTGGAGGAGTATTTTTCTTAAGAATAGAAGATACAGACCAAAAAAGAGAAATAGAAGGTGGAATTACTCAAATTATAAATGCATTAAAAGAATTTGATTTAGAACCAGACGAAGGAATGATAAATGAATTAGAATCAAAGGGTGAATATGGACCATATAGACAATCTTTAAGAAAAGATATATATCAAGCTTATGCTAAATATATGATAGAGCAAGGAAAAGCATATCCTTGTTTTGCAACACCAGAAGAATTAGAAGAAATAAGAGCTAAGCAAGAAGCGGCAAAAGTTAGAACCGGTTATTATGGAGTATGGGCAAAATATAGAAACTTATCATTAGAAGAAATGGCAGAAAAAATAAAAGCAGGAGTTCCATATATTATAAGATTTAAATCAAATGGTAGAGAAGATAGAAAAATAAAACATAAAGATATAATAAAAGGAAATGTAGATTTTCCAGAAAATGATCAAGATGTTGTTATAATTAAGTCAGATGGACTTCCAACATATCATTTTGCACATGTTGTAGATGATCATTTAATGGGAACAACAATAGTAACACGTGGAGATGAATGGCTTTCATCTGTTCCACTTCATTTACAGTTATTCCAAGAAATAGGGTTTAAAGCCCCTCGTTATGCACATACGCCAACACTTTTAAAAAATGACAATGGAAATAAACGTAAAATAAGTAAGAGAAAAGACCCAGAAGCTGCAGCAAGTTATTATAAAGAGCAAGGAATACCTTCACTTGCAGTTAAAGAATATTTGATGAATATTGCAAATTCAAGTTTTGAAAACTGGAGAAGACAAAATAAAGAAGTTTCAATTGATGATTTTGATTTTCAATTAAATAAAATGAGCGTAAGTGGAGCATTATTTGATATGGTAAAATTAAATGATGTTTCAAAAATAGTAATTTCAAGATATACAGCTCAAGAAGTATATGATGAAAGCATGAAATGGGCTCAAAAATATGATAATGAACTTGTAGAAATGTTATCAAATAAAGAATATTCATTAAAAGTTTTAGGAATAGAAAGAGGAAATGTAAAACCTCGTAAAGACATTGCAAAATGGAGTGATGTTAAAGAAAATATTATATATATGTATGATGAAAAATTTATGAATGAAAAAATAGACTATCCATATCAAACTATAAATGAAAAAGAAGAAATAAACAAAATATTAGATTTATATATCAAAAAATATTATAACGAAAATGATGATAAACAAATATGGTTCGACAAAATAAAAGAACTTTCAGGAGAACTTGGATATGCAAAAGAGGTAAAAGAATTTAAAGCAAATCCTGAAATGTATAAAGCTCATGTTGGTGATGTAAGTACTGTTTTAAGAGTTGCATTAACTGGAAGAACAAATACTCCAGATATGTATGAAATAATGCAAGTACTTGGAAAAGATAGTGTAATTAAAAGGTTGAAGAAAGCTAAAAATTGTTAGAAAATATTACAAACATTGTAATATTATTGTAATATTACATAAATATTAATATTTTATTACATTTCTGTTAATTTTATTGACATTTGCAAATAAATAGATAAAATAGTAGTATGTAAAAATGAAATTAAGAAAATAGAAAAATTTCATTAAAAAATTTTATTAGCCTTTTATGGGAGGATAGAATTTCTATATGAGAATTATAAGTGGTACAGCAAGGGGAACAAAGCTTTTTACTTTAGAAGGAGAGCACACAAGACCTACACTAGATAGAGTTAAAGAAGCATTTTTTAATATAATACAAAATGAAATAGAAGATAGTGTAGTTTTAGATTTGTTTTCTGGAAGTGGAGCAATAGGATTAGAGTTTGCAAGTAGAGGTGCAAAAAAGGTTTATCTAAATGATAACTCAAAAGAAGCCTTTGATATTATTAAGCAAAATATAAACAAAACGCACTTATCTACAAAAGTAGAACTATATAATATGGATTTTTTAAAACTTATTCAAAATATAAAAGAAAATAAATTTGACATAATTTATTTGGATCCGCCTTATAAAACAAACTTTATAATTCTTGCATTAAATGAACTTCTAAAAAATAAAAAAATTACTGAAGAATCATTAATAATTATAGAAACAGATGAAGAAAAAAGAGTAATAGAACAAATAGAACAGCAAAGAAGTTTTGAAATTACAGATAAAAGGAAATATGGAAGAGCATATATTATATTTTTAAAAAAAGTATAATATATAATATTCGTAAAGTTTACATACTAGAAAGGAATGTGTTAAAATGGAAATATTTACATATCTTGAAAATCTAGAAGATTTATTAGAAAAAGGTAAAGGTGTACCTTTTACAAGCAAAGTGATTGTAAATAAAGAAGAACTAATAGAGCTAATTCAGGAAATAAGATTAAAACTACCAGATGAGTTAAAACAAGCAAAATGGATAAAAGAAGAAAGAGCTCGTATTTTACAAGAGGCTCAAAAAGAAGCGGATGGAGTTGTTAAAGAGGCTGAAAGCAGAATTATTTCTATGATAGATGAACATGAAATTACAAGAAAAGCATATGATCAAAAGAATGAAATAATAGAAACCGCAAACGAAATGTCTAGAGAAATTACAAACGGAACAAAAGAATATGCAGACAATTTACTAGAAAATACAGAAAATATACTTTCTAATGCTATGCAAAGTTTTGAAAAAAACATTACAGAAGCATTAAATGCTATGCATATTGCTCTTGAAGACACTTTAAAAACAATTCAAAATAGTAGAAAAGAATTGAAATAATACGAAAAAATGTGTAAATGTTAAAATATGAAACTGATAGAAAAGAAAAAGGAGAAATATAAAAATGAATTATTGTAGTTATATAAATTTTTATCATACACTTGCTGTAAGAAATTATAGTTTAATTCAATTATATTTTGATTTCAAACAATGGTCTGAAAAAAAGAAAGAAGGTTTAAGCGTAGAAGATGTATTTGGAAAAAAGGAAGACGTTGAGCTTGGTATCTCTAAGCACATTTGGAAAAAAGTAGATTTTTTTAAGGATTGGAATGAAGCAGATGAAGTATTAAACCAGGTGGCTAAAGACATTTTCAATGCAGATAGTTGGACTGATTTTAGAACGATTTTGAATAACACAAAAGAATGGATTGAACCATATAGTAGCATAGAAAAAAACTTTAAAGCTCCTCAATATGGTTTGTTACCAGAATTTGCAAAGGATTGGGACCATTTAGAAGGTGATAAAAAAAGTAATAATGAATGGGCTAGTGATTGTATTGATGGAGAACAAGTATTAATTCACAGTCCGTGGTATAATAATCCCTCGTTTAGTGTTTATAAAAATAGTGGGATGGATAGATATGGATTTATGTTTGATGCTAGAGGTGATTCCTATAGACATAGTGAATATTATACTGAAAAATGGGAAGGTAATAAGTTTACGTCTAGAGCTTGGGCAAAAAGTTTAGAAGGTGAAAATAATATAGGTTATTTAGAGTGCAAAGCTGAATACTTTAAGGATCCTGAATTAACTAAAGAAAAGACTTTTAGGTTTTCTGCTAATGAAGCATATTTATCTTTAGTTAAAGGAAGTATAGAAGTTATTATAATATTAGCATATGAAAAAACTAATGAAAAACCTTCTAAAATAAAAATAAAAGTGAAACAAGGAGATAATAAATCCTGGGCTAAACCTGAATTTTTAGAAACTTTTGAGTATAAATTTGAGAATGGAGATTTTATTGATAATGATGGTAATAAGATAGAAGACGTAAATAAATCTATAGCAGAAAAATTAAAAAACTATGGTTTTGAGAACCCACAAGACATAAAACTAGATGAGAGTCTTCATAAAATTATAGAAAATAATTGTACTGAAAAATTACCAAGTGATTATTTTTCTAGTAATGATTCTTTTTATAAGGCAAGTCAAGAAGATAAAAAATTATTTTATTATATGAGAACTTTATATCCTAAATTATTTACGCTGACTTATGAGCCAGAGTGGATAGCCCACATAGAACTTGATAAAAATAATATAAGAGGTATAAGATTTAGATATTATAAGTATGATTTATGTGGATTTTTTAGGGAATTAAAGAAAAAAGTAATGAGTGATGATATTTATTTTCCAATCCAAAGAAAAAAGGATGTTATAGAAAGATTAAATGTTATAATTGATTATCTGATTTATGGAGTAAAAATACCTGATTCACTAATTAAGGATTTTGTTGTTGTAAACATTAATGGTTTATCACCTAGGGATTTAAAAGTTGTAAATAGTTTTGAGGAACAAGGACTTATTGATAAAGAAGGATTTAGTAAAGAAGGAATTACATTAAAAACTATATTAAAGAGAATAAAGAAATGGTTTACTTCAAAGGATAATCGTTTACTACCACCTAATATAAACGGTAATTCATTGACAAAACCGACAAGAGATATTAGAGAAAAATATAAGCATGAACCGGTATTTCCAACTCAACCCAAAACTGCTAAATATGATAACGGACAGTTAATTGAGGATAAAGAACCAGAGACTACTAACCAGGACGGAGAGCAACCAGAAAATTAATATAATTCTAAATTAAAAATAAAAATATCATAAAATCACAATAGATTTTAAAAATTCTATTGTGATTTTTTGTTTTATATTATAAAATAATAAAGAAAAAATTTAGTTTATAATATAAAAGGAGACCAAATGGCGGTTATATATTTTATAATTATAATATTATTTTTAGTACTTTTTTTGTGGATTTGGAACAATACAAAAGATTTTGAAGATAATTTAAAAAAAATAAAATTTATTGCAATTGGAATAATAGCACTTTTTATTATAACATTTATAATCTTTAATATTTCAAAAGTTGGGATAACATACTCTAATAAAGAAATATTAAAACAAGTTAGAAGAATAGCTGTACTACTATGTGTGCCAATTAATGGATATCTAAGTCTGCCTCATATTGCAAAAATTATATCAGATATAAAAACGAATTCTATTGATGATGAAAAAAGCAAAAAAAGAATTATAATATTAACTATTATTATAATTATTGCAATAATATTTGAAATATTTTATTTAAAAGATTTTCAAAAGGGAATAGTCGAAAGTTTAATGAATTCTGCTAAATAATAAATTTTAAATTCCCTTGCAATTTTTTATACTTTATAGTAATATTATGTGCAAGGAGAGATACTGTGAATACTGAAAAAAAACCAAAAGTAATAGTAATTGTAGGACCAACAGCTTCTGGAAAAACAGCATTGTCTATTGAACTTGCAAAAAAAATAAATGGAGAAATTGTATCATGTGATTCTATGCAAATATATAAAGATATGAACATAGGCTCTGCAAAACCAACAACAGAAGAAATGCAAGGAATAAAACATTATTTAATAGATGAAGTAGAACCAACTCAAAGATTTAGTGTTGCAGAATATAAAAAAAGAGCAGAACAAGCTATAGAAGAAATTATTAAAAAAGGAAAAACTCCAATTATTGTTGGTGGAACAGGACTTTATGCAAATAGTTTGATTTACGGAATTGAATTTGATCAAATAAAATTCGACGAAAAATATAGAAATAAGCTTATGCAAGAGGCAGAAACAGAAGAAGGATTACAAAAACTATATGAGCAAGCAAAAAAAATAGACCCTAAAGCAATGGAAAAAATAAGCTTTAATGATAAGAAAAGAATTATAAGAGTTTTAGAAATATTTCATTCAACTGGAAAAACTAAAACTCAACAAGAAATAGAATCTAGAAAAAAAGAATTAAAATACAATTATAAGGTATTTGCAATAAATATAGAAAGACAAAAATTATATGAGAGAATTAATAAAAGAGTAGATATAATGATTGCTCAAGGTTTAATAGATGAAGTTAAACATATTTTAAAAAAGTATAAAGAATTTCCTACAGCAATGCAAGCAATCGGGTACAAAGAAGTTGTTGAATATCTTAATGGATCAATTACGAAAGATGAAGCCATAGAAAAAATAAAACAAGAATCAAGAAGGTATGCTAAACGCCAAATAACCTGGTTTAAAAGAATAGAAGATATAATATGGCTAAATGGATTAGAAAAAATACAGAATAATTTAGAAATTATTTTGGAGGAAATACATTGGGAAAAATATTAAATTTTCAGGAATTAAAAAACAAAAAAAATAAAAAAAAATATATTGTACATATTATTTTGGGTTTTATTATATTTTATATTTTTTTGTCAATATATTGGTTAGTTAAAACTCCTAGTGATACAATTATGGTAGATACTGGTACATTAACACTAGAAGAATCTTCTACTGGGTACATTCTAAGAGAGGAAACAGTATTAAAAGGTGAAAATTTTAAAAATGGATTAACACCGATTGTTGCAGAAGGAGAAAGGGCGGCAAAAGGACAAACAGTTTTTAGATATAATGGAATTGAAGAAGAAGCAACAAAAGAAAAAATAGAAGAGATTAATTCTAAAATACAAGAAACACTTGCTAATCAGCCTAATTTGTTTACTACTACAGATATAAAAATATTGGAAAAACAAATAGATGAAAAAACACAAAACTTAAAGAGTTTAACAGATATAAGTACAATTAATGAATATAAAAAACAAATTATGGAAATAATTGATAAAGAAGCAAAAATTGCAGGAAGTCAAAGCAGAAGTGGAGCTTATATTCAGCAATTAACAAAAGAAAAGGAAGAATATGAAAACAAATTAACAGAAGACTCTGAATATATTACAGCTCCGATTTCAGGGGTGGTATCATATAGAGTAGATGGATATGAAAATATACTTAATGTAGAAGATTTTAGTACAATAACTAAAAATGCTTTAAACAACCTTGATTTGAAAACTGGAAAAATTGTGTCAACCTCATTAGAAACAGGGAAAATAATTAATAATTTTAAGTGCTATATAGCTACTATTTTAGACAGTGAAGTTGCAAAAAATGCTGAGATTGGTAAAAAGGTAAAAATAACTCTATCTTCAGGAAATGAAATTAGTTCAGAAATAAAATACATTGCAAAAGAAGAAAATGAAGAAACTTTAATAATATTTGAATTAAAAACACTTACACAAGAATTGATAGAACATAGAAAGATTTCCTTTAATATAACTTGGTGGAATGCATCTGGTTATAAAGTACCTAATACATGTATTTTAGAAGATGAACAAGGTTTAAAATATGTGGTTAGGAGAAAAAATGGTGAAGACAAAAAAATAATAGTTAAAGTTTTGAACAAAAATGAAAAATATTCAATTATAGAATCGTATAAAGATAATGAATTAAATTCATTAGGAATTGATATAGATAAGAACCAAAAAATCACAAAATATGATAATATTTTATTATATCCTAGTAAATAAAAATATTACAAAAATATTACAAAAATATTAAAATTATATTACATTTTTAATAAACTATTGACAAATAAAAAAAAATATTAGATACTAAGGTTAAGTTTCAAAAATAAATAAAAAATATTAATTTTGTTAAAAAAATTTAGGAGGAAAAAAATGGCAAGTGCAATAATGAATAAGGTATGGAATTTGTTTGGAATGGATCAAGCAGAAGATGAAGAATATGATGAAAATGATGTATATGATTATGATTACGAAGAAGAACCAGTAGAGGAGAAAAAAAGCTTTATAAAAAGAAATAGTAAAGTTGTATCAATGCCACAATCACAATCTATAAGAATGGTAATATCACAACCTACAAGTTTTGAACAATCAGAAGAAATTTGTGGTTTCTTAAAAGAAAAAAAATCTGTAATAGTTAACTTAGAATATGTTAATAAAGATGTAGCTAGAAGAATAGTTGACTTTATTAGTGGTGGAGTTTATTCTTTAGATGCTCATATTCAAAAAGTATCTAATTCTATATTTTTAATTGCACCTACAAATTATGAAATAACAAATGAAATGGCAAGAGAAGAAATAAAAAATAAGTTATCAGTTTCTTGGTTAAATAAAAATAGTATTAACTAAAAGGGGGCTTGTTATATGCTTACATCATTAGATATTGAAAACAAAAGATTTGCTAAGCAAATCATGAATGGCTATAGCGTAGAAGAAGTTGACGATTTTCTTGATGAAGTTGGGGTAGAATTTGCCAAAAAAACCAAAGAATTAACAGAAGCATTTAAAGAAATAGAAGAATTAAAGGCAAGTGTTGAGCATTATAAAAACATAGAAGAAACACTTCAAAATACTTTGATTATGGCTCAATCTACTGCTGAAGAAGTAAAAAATGTTGCTAAACAAAAAGCTGATCAAATAATAGAAGAAGCAAAAGCGTCTTCTAAAAAAGAGGTGGCTTCTCTAGATAGTCAAGTTCTAATGAAAAGAAAAGAATTAGAAGATTTACAAAAACAATTTGATATATATAAGGCTAAAATGGAATCACTTTTAATTTCACAACTTGAATTAATAAAAGAAATAAATAAAAATGAAGATGCAATCTAAAAAAGGTTGCATCTTTTTAAATAAATCGTTACAATTCACGGTTTATTATAAATTAGCCCTGCCTAAAGTTTATATATTT
>CAMIVO010000052.1 GCA_946401865.1 uncultured Clostridia bacterium | reverse complement strand
GAAGGAACAGAGCAAAAAACGGAAACTGAGGAAATAGGCAGAGAATATGAAATAAGGGAAAAAGAAGAATGGGACATATCTGAGAAGCAAGATAAAAGTGTAATTGCAAAATGGAATTTAGCAGATAAATCTATTACAATATCTGGTAAAGGGAATATGAAAAAATGGGCTGATGACTCTACAGAAGATTGGCACAAAAAATATAAAAATACTATAGAAAAAGTAATTATAAGCAGTGGAATAACTAATATAGGGGATTATGCATTCTATGAATGTTGTAATTTAAAAGAAATAACAATACCAAGTAGTGTAACAAGTATAGAAGATTGTGCATTTGAAGGATGTAGTAGCTTAAAAGAGATAATAATACCAAGTGGTGTAACAAGTATAGGATGGTATGCATTTTCTGGATGTAGTAGTTTAGAAGAAATAACAATACCAAATAGTGTAACGAGAATTGGAGGAGAGGTGTTTTTTGAATGTAGTAGTTTAAAAGAAATATCAATACCAAGTAGCGTAACTATTATTGAGAACTATGCATTTGGAAGATGTAGTAGTTTAGAAAAAATAAAAGTTTCAGGTGAAAATAAAAATTATACAAGTATAGATGGAGTGCTATATAATAAAAATAAGACAGAAATAATAAGATATCCAGTAAATAAACCAGGAGAAAAATATGATATACCTGATAGTGTAATAAGTATAAACTATGGTGCATTTTCTGAATGTAGTAGTCTTAAAGAAATAACAATACCAGGTAGTGTAATAAGTATAGAAGGTTATTCATTTAAAGACTGTAATAGATTAGAAGAAGTAACAATACCAAGCAGTGTAATAAGTATAGATGATTCTGCATTTTCTGGATGTAGTAGTTTAGAAGAAATAACAATACCAAGTAGTGTAACAAGTATAGGAAGTTATGCATTTGAAAAATGTAGTAGTTTAGAAAAAATAACAATACCAAATAGTGTAACAAGTATAGGGAAATATGCATTTTATGGATGCAAATATATAATATGCAAAACAAATAGTTATGCACATAAATATGCTGAAGAAAACATAATAAGTTATAAACTAACAGATAATGAAATTAGTAAATATTCAAATTTATACGAAATAAAAGAAACAGAAGAATGGGACATATCTGAAAAACAAGATAAAAGTGTAATTGCAAAATGGAATTTAGCAGATAAATCAATTACGGTATCCGGAAAAGGTAAGATGAAGGAATGGAAATATAATTCCACAGAAGATTGGCATGGAAAATATAAAACACTTGTAGAAAAAGTTGTTATAAATAACGAAATAACTAATATAGGAGAATATGCATTTTATAAATGTAATAACTTACAAGAAATAACAATACCAAGTAGTGTAACAAGAATAAGAAATTATATATTTTATGGATGCAGTAGTTTAAAAGAAATAACAATACCAAGTAGTGTAATATATATTGAAAATATGGCATTTGAAGAATGTTATAGTATAGAAGAAATAAAAGTTTCAAGTGAAAATAAAAATTATACAAGTATAGATGGAGTACTATATAATAAAAATAAGACAGAAATAATAAGATATCCAATAAATAAACCAGGAGAGAAATATAACATACTTGATAGTGTAACAAGAATAAGAAGTTTTGCGTTTGATGGATGTAGTAGTCTAAAAGAAATAACAATACCAAGCAGTGTAACAAGTATAGAAGATTCTGCATTTAAAGGATGTAGTAGTTTAAAAGAAATAACAATACCAGAAGGAGTAACAAGTATTGCGTGGTGTACATTTAATGGATGTAGTAGTTTAAAGAAAATAACAATACCAAATAGTGTAACAAGTATTGGAGGGAATGCATTTTCTGGATGTAGTAGTTTAGAAGAAATAACAATACCAAGTAGTGTAATAAGTATTGAAGATTGTGCATTTGGAGGATGTAGTAGTTTAGAAGAAATAACAATACCAAGTAGTGTAACAAGTATTGGGAGCTATGCATTTGATGAATGTATTAGTTTAAAATACATAACAATACCAAGTAGTGTAACAAGTATAGGGGAGGATGCATTTTATGGAGTTAGATATATAATATGTAAAACAAATAGCTATGCACATAAATATGCTGAAGAAAATAAAGTGCCATATATATTATCAGCAGAAATAATCAAAGGAGATCTAAACGAAAATAAAAAAATAGATAGTGGGGATATACTAATCTTAAAAAGATATTTGGCATATATTAGAAGTGAGGAAATTGCAAATAAACACCATAATTGGAATCTTAGTAAAGAAAAGATAGAAATAGGAGATGTAAACAATAATGGTAAAATAGACTCGGGAGATTGGGTAAAATTGTTAAGATATAAGGCAGCACTAGATAGTAAAGAAATAGCAGAAAAACACAGTGATTGGCTAAATATATAAGCTTTAGGCAGGGCTAATTTATAATAAACCGTGAATTGTAACCTTAGAAAATAAAAATTACAAATTATTTATAAAAAGCTATTGCAATTTTTTATAAATTATGAGAAAATTAATTTAGTTTAATTTGGAAAGGACAAATGAAAATGGAAAAGAAAATTTTAAGTTTATTTATTATTATTTTTGTTGTACTAAATTGTATAGTTAGTAGTAGGGTTTATGCTGAGAAAAGCATATGTACAGTAAAGGCAGATCTAAGTTTAAGTAATCCTAAACCAGGACAGGAATTTAATATAGTAATTTCTGCTAAAGACATTACAGAAAAAATTGCTGGTTTATCATTTCTATTAAATTATGATTCAACTATTTTTGAAGTTTTAAATCAAAAAGATGAAAATGGATGGAAATCAGAAGTTACAGAAGGATTATATACTATTACAACATCAAATTATGAAGGAACTCTAGTAGAGGGAACAATAATTACAATACCTATTAAGGTAAAAGATTCTGCTGTAGAAGCTCAAAAAGAAATATTAATAAAAAATATAGAGGTTGTAGATGAAGATGCTGCAGTTGTTCCAGTAGGTGATATTAAATTTACAATAAGTATTGGTAAAACTAGTGAGGAACCAAAACAAGAAGAACCAAAACAAGAAGAGCCAAAACAAGAAGAACCAAAGCAAGAAGAACCAAAACAAGAAGAGCCAAAGCAAGAAGAACCAAAACAAGAAGAGCCAAAACAAGAAGAGCCAAAACAAGAAGAGCCAAAACAAGAAGAACCAAAACAAGAAGAACCAAAACAAGAAGAGCCAAAACAGCAAGAACAAAAACAACAAGAATCTAAAAAAGAAGAAAATAAAACAGCAAATCCAACAACAGCAACTACAAAATTACCTAAAACAGGAAATTATACTGTAAAAATATTAATAGGAACATTAGTTGTATCAATTGTAGCAATTGTAAGTTTCTTAGCTAATAAAAAATATAAAGGAATATAATTTAAGAAAAGTTTTCTATGTAATTAATACATAGAAAATTTTTTTTATGAATTTTAAATAACTGATATACTATTTATATTAAAAATCTCTTGAAAAAATTAAAAAAAGCATATATAATATAAAAGTCTTACAAATTAAAAATCCGTAAGCAAATTTAACCAAGGAGGAATTAATTATGGCAATGAGAGATAAAAGTTTTTGGATAATGTTAATATTCATATTATGTGGGCTAGTAATAGGCGGGTTACTAGGAGATTTAGCAAGTAATGTTAATGGATTATGGTGGTTAGGATATGGACAAGAATTTGGAATTTCAAGCCCATTTGTTCTTAACCTAAGTATTTTAACACTTACATTTGCTTTTACAATAAAAATTAATATTGCAAGTATTATAGGAATGGCAATAGGAATTTTTATATACAGAAAAATATAACAACAAGGGGCAGAAAGGATATATAATTGACAATAAAGCAATTACCTGAAACAGAAAGACCATATGAAAAATTAGAACTTCTAGGAGAAAAAAACCTAAGTAATGCTGAGCTTTTGGCTATTATAATTAAAACAGGAACTAAACAATATACAAGCATAGATATTGCGAGAGAGGTTTTGAATTTAAATGATACTCCCAATGTAAATGAACTTAGCTTTCTTAGAGAACTTACAATAGAAGAATTAATAAAAATTAAAGGTTTGGGAAAAATAAAGGCAATTCAGATAAAAGCAGTTTGCGAACTTGCAAATAGAATGAACCAACCTTTAAATTACCAAAAAATAAAAATCAAAGAACCAAATGATGTAGTAAAAATACTAATGAATCAAATGCAATATGAAAAAGTTGAAATTGCAAAAGTTGTTCTATTAGATACAAAATGTAATGTACTTAAAATAAAAGACATTGCTGTTGGAGGAAAAAATTTTGTAAATATTGGAATGAAAGAAGTACTTCAAGAAGCGGTAAAAATATCTGCACCTAAAATTATAGTAGTACATAATCATCCTAGTCGGAAATTCAACTCCAAGTGGTCAAGATTTTGAAGTAACATATAGGTTAGAAAATGCTTCAAAAATATTAGGAATACAGCTTCTAGACCATATTGTTATTGGAAGATCTGAATATACAAGTATTATGTCGATTAAAGATTGGAAATCACGTATGAAGATTTAAAAATATATAAGAAAAAATGAAGAGAAAAGTGAGGAACATAAAAATGAATTTTTTAAAATATTTTACATTTGGTTCAAAAGATATGGGAATAGATTTAGGAACAGCAAATATCCTAATTACTCTTAAAGGAAAAGGTATAGTTTTAAAAGAACCATCTGTTGTTGCAATTGATAAAAAAACAGGAGATATAAAGGCTACTGGACATGAGGCAAAAGAAATGCTTGGAAGAACACCTGAAACAATAAAAGCAGTAAGACCAATGAAAGATGGTGTAATTGCAGATTTTACAGCAACATGTCTTATGTTAAAAAATATGTTTAAAAAAGTTTGCACAAGATATAATGTTGGAAAACCTAGAGTAGTAGTTGGTGTACCATCTGGAATTACAGAAGTAGAAGAAAGAGCAGTAGAAGAAACAATTCTTCAAGCTGGTGCAAAAGAAGTTTTTTTAATAGAAGAACCTATGGCTGCTGCTATTGGTGCTGGTATAAATGTTGGAGAACCTAGTGGAAGTATGATTATAGATATAGGTGGAGGAACTACAGAAGTTGCAGTTATTTCTTTAGGTGGGATTGTTGTTAGCAATTCTTTGAGGATAGCTGGAGATGAGCTCGATGAAGATATTATAGAATATATTAAAAAACATGAAAACCTTGCAATTGGTGAAACAACAGCAGAAGCTATAAAAATAGAAATTGGATGTGCTTTACCACTTATGACAGATACACCTATGGAAATTAGAGGAAGAGATCTAGTTACAGGACTTCCTAGAAATGTAACTATTAAATCTTCTCAAATAATGGAAGCAATACAAGAATCTATTTCTAAAATAGTTAATACAGTAAAACAAACCTTAGAAAACACACCACCAGAGCTTGCCGCAGATTTAGTAGAAAAAGGCGTATATTTAGCAGGTGGAGGAGCTTTAATACAAAATTTAGACAAACTTTTAAGCCAAGAAATAAATATGCCAGTTATAATTGCAGAAGAACCTTTAGACTGTGTGGTTAATGGAACTGGAAAGACAGTAGAAGAATTAGAAAAATTAAAAAATGCATTAATTAATGGGAGAAAAAGACATTAAAATTTGGAAAGGATAAGTTATTATGTATAAGAGTAAAAAAAATGGAATTATAGGAATTATAATAACAATAATTATTTTAATATTTTTAGTAATGCTAACAAATACACAAAATAGTAATTTATCTTATATAGAAAATATTGCAGATAAACTTGTAAATCCAATACAAAATGGTCTTACATTTCTTAAAAATAAAATACATTCAAATAATTCTTTTTTTACTAATATTAATGATTTACAAAATGAAAATGAGGAATTAAAAAACAAAAATAACGAATTAGAAGAAAAACTTAGAGAGTTTGAATCTGTAAAAGCTGAAAATAGAACATTAAAAGAATATATGAAATTAACAGAAAAATACGCGGATTACAAAACGGTTGGAGCAGATGTAATAAGTAGAGATATTAGCAATTATTCAAAAACTATAGTTATTAATGCAGGTAAAAAAAGTGGAATTAAAGAAAATATGACAGTAATTGCTGCTGAAGGTTTAGTGGGATATGTAATATCTGCGACAGATACTACTGCAAAAGTTCAAACTATTGTTGATTCATCTAGCAGTACAAGTAGTATAATAAGTTCTTCAAGAGAGGCTATTGTTTGCAAGGGAACTTTAGCAGAAAAAAATGAATTAAAAGCAGTATACATTCCTACTGATGCTCAAATCGCAAATGGTGATACAATAGAAACCTCTGGACTAGGTGGAATATATCCAAAGGGAATTTATATTGGAAAAGTTAATAGAGTAATAAATGGAAGTAATATTAATGATAGATATGCATTAGTTGATACAGGTGTTAATTTTAATAAATTAGAAACAGTACTAGTTATTACAAATTAAAATAGAAAAGTGTTATAGGTACCTAATTGAAACCTAAATATGCTAAATAAGGTGTAATATAGAAATGAAAAAAATCATCATAAATGTAATGTTAGTTATTACTTTTATAATCATATATTTTCTTCAAGTTAATATATTTACTAATTTTAAAATTGCGCGGGGTAATGCCAAATATATTTGTAATATTCGTACTATTTATAGGGTTATTTTACAGTAGAATAGCAGGTTCAGTATATGGTATTGTTTTTGGAGTATTGCTGGATTTTTTTATTGGTAGAAAAATTGGAATATCTGGAATTATGCTTGGAGCAGTTGGATTAATTGGTGGGGTTTTTGATAAAAATTTTTCTAAAGAGAATAGATTCACTATAATGGTAATGGTTGCAGTATGTACAGCTATTTATGAAATATCTTTATATATAGCTGGTGGAATAATATATCACTATACTTTTGAAATACTTAATTTTACAAAAATTCTAGCAATTGAATGTATTTATAATTTATTAATAACAATAATATTATATCCTCTTATTCAAAATTTGGGATACAAAATTGAAGAAGTATATAAAGGAGATAAAATCTTAACAAGATATTTTTAATTTGAATATTTATAATTATCTCAAAATATAAAGAAGCTTTTTAGAGATTGTCTTTAGTTAAAAAGAAGGTGAGAAATGCTTTGAAAAAGAAAATAAAAAAAGAAAATACAAATTTTAGATTTAATGTATTAACAGTGTTAATTTATATAATTGGAATTATATTAATAGTAAAATTATTTGAATTACAAATTGTAAATGGAGCAAAATATAGGGAAATTTCAAATACAAGGCTTTCTCGTGAAAGCATACTTGAAGCTTCAAGAGGAGAGATTCTAGACAGATCTGGAAATGTGCTTGCAACAACTACAAGTTCTTTTAATATAGAACTATATAAAACAAAATCAGATAATAAAACTTTAAATAAATGTATTTTAAATTTAATTGAATTATTTGAAGCTTATAATGTAAGTTATCCAAACAGTTTTCCAATTAATAATGAATGTACAGAATTTACAATTGATGGAGATAATCTTAAGGCATGGTTAAGTAAATATAAATTACCAGAAAATACAACACCTCAAGATGCAATGAATTATTTTATAAAAAAATATGATATAAATCCAGAAGATATTATTAAAGCTAGAAAAATAATGTCAATTAGAAATGAAATTTTAACAAAAGGATATAGTAGTATAAAATCATTAGACTTAGCCAAAAATGTACCTAGAGAAGTGGTTGCTCAAATAAGTGAAAAGAATTTTGAATTTCCAGGAGTTACAATAAGTACTGAAACTGAAAGAAAATATAACTATGGAAGCTTAGCTTCACATATTATTGGTTATATTGGAAGAATTACAGAAAAAGAGTATGAGCAAGAAAAAGAAGCATATAATAATGATGACTATATTGGAAAAACTGGAATAGAGGGAGCTTTTGAAAAATATTTAAGGGGAGAAAAGGGAAAAAAGGAAATAGAAATGTCAGTTGATGGTACCGTTACTGGAGAAACTACAACCCAAGAACCTCTACAAGGCTCAACTATTGTATTAACAATAGACTCAAAACTACAGGAAATTGCAGAAAGATCACTTGCAAATAATATAGAAAAAATCAGAAATGGTGGATTTTCTAGGGCATATAATGCATTAGGTGGATGTGTTGTAGCAATAGATGTAAGATCAGGAGAAATAATTGCAATGGCTAGTAACCCAGATTATAATCCAAGTTCCTGGGTTGGAGGAATAAGTGTTGCAGAATATAATGAAATTAAAGAAAAAAATTCTTTGTTTAATAAGAGCATTTCTGGGGCATATGCACCAGGGTCCATATTTAAAATGGTTACAGCTTTAGCAGGTTTGGAGTCTGGAGCTATATCAACAAAAGAAACAATAAATGATACAGGTATTTATAGAAAATACAAAGATTACCAACCACATTGCTGGGTATATGATAGTTATCATCGTGGACATGGTTATTTAAATGTTTCAGGTGCTATCCAACATTCATGTAACTACTTTTTTTATGAAGTCGGTGACAGAATAAAAATAGATACTTTAGATAGATATGCAAGATATTTTGGTTTAGGATTAAAAACAAGAGTTGAGCTTCCAAGCGAAACTGCTGGAACTCTTGCATCTCCAGAGATTGCTAAAAAAGTAGGAGAAACCTGGTCATCAGGAAGAAATTTGTCAGCTGCTATTGGTCAAAGCTATAATGCTTTTTCACCATTACAAATAGCTAAATATATTGCAATGGTAGCAAATGGTGGCAATAAAGTTAATCCTACAATAATAAAAAGAATATTAAATTCAGATGGTACAGAATCTTTAAAAAGTGAGATAGCAGAATATTGTAAGCAAGAGCTAGGTTTGGAAGATGATACAACAGAAAATTTAACATTTTCTCAGGAAAATATAAGTGCTGTCTTAGAAGGAATGAGATCTGTTACAGATGAAGGTGGTACAGCAAGTTCAGTATTTAGAGGCTTTGATATAGAAGTCGGTGGAAAAACTGGTTCTGCAGAGGCTGGAAGAAATGTTAATGCATGGTTTGCAGGATTTGCTCCATACAATGACCCTGAAATTGCAGTTGTAGTTATGGTAGAAAATGGTGGACATGGATTTTATACAGCAGAAGTTGCCAAAGAAATAATAGCAGAATATTTCGGAATGAACCTAAGCTCAAATGAGATATATGAAAACAATCAAGCAATTAGCTATTTAGAGAATATACAATAGTAAATAGGTGAAAGGATAATCAAAAATGAATTATATAAATGTTAGTCAAAAAAATAACTTAGTAATTATAAAAATAAATAGTGAAGCAAACTTTACAGATATAATCACTCAAATTAAGAAAAAAGTAGCTCAATTAGCAAAAATATATAAAGAAGAAAAAACTCCTATTTTAATAACTGGAAAAGTTCTTAAAAATAAAGAAATGGATAAAATAGAAGAAATTATAAAAGAAAAATTAGATGTTGATGTTGATTTTGATATGCCAAAAGAACTTGGACTTTCAAATATTAAAAAAACATTTGTACAAGAGGTTTCTAATTCTGAAACTAAATTTCATAGAGGTTCAATAAGATCAGGTCAAAGAATAGAAGAAGAAGGCAGTATTGTTATTCTAGGAGATGTTAATTCTGGAGCAGAAGTAATTGCAGCTGATAATATTGTTGTTTTAGGAGCTTTAAGAGGTCTTGCACATGCAGGAGCTAAAGGAAATAGAAAAGCTATTATTGCAGCTGGAAGACTAGATACAGTTCAGCTTAGAATTGCAAATGTTGTTAAAGAAATTAATAGAGATGAAGAGCCTTTACATAGAGAGGCATACATATTTATTAATGAAGATCAAATCATAATTGAATAAACAAATAAAAAACTTGAATTACTAAAAGTGTTAGAAAATTTAAATATTGTATAAAAAGTATATGTCTTAATTTAATACAATAAAATTAGCTTAATAGTAACAATATTAGACTAATGAAAAGCTCTTCATCCTTTACACCTTCTTGATACAAAAAGAAAATTAAACAAATTAAAAGAACATCATCAAAATAGAGTTTTAAACCAAATAACTCAAAAAAATAGTTTTCATTGTTGTGAGAACTGTTTTTTTTATGCTCAACTGTAGTAAGGGGTACTGCTGGAGTTTTGTTTGTATCAGATGATATAGATTTATTTACCATACTATTATAATATTTAGAATTATAATATCTAATATTATTTGGAAAAGGAAAATGTGGAAAACGAAAATAAGGCATTAGTTATTATCTCCTTTTTCATTCTTAAAGAAATTAGTTATAGCTGATATTTTAAAAAGGTTTACATATTGATCAATTTTTTTTTGTCTTGATTCTCTTAAGTATGGTTTTAGAGAATATAGTAAATTTGATCTAGCATCATCTTTTTGGTTAAAAGATTCAATAATATTTTTAATTTTTAAAATTGTATTTATATCTAAACTTGAATTAATTTCTGTATTTTGATTAGGATTACTTTTATCAGATGAAGTGCCATTAGAATTTAAATTATTAGATAGATTATTGTTGAAATTATTATTATTTTTTAAATTTTCGGCTAAGTTAGTAATCATTTCAGGTGTTATATTTAAACTATTACTACCATTTGAATTTGTAGAATTGCTGGAGGTACTATTAGAATTTTTATTTAAAATATCTTTAAATTGATTTAACACATCAGATATATTGTTTTCCATATAAAATACCTCCATTCTTACGCATACAGTAAGTTTATTATTTTTTTCTATAGTTTAATGCTTGAATTATTTTTTGCTTTTCTTCTGGACTTAAAATTTGATTAATTTTATTTAAGCCATTATTTAATTGCTCTTTATCCATATTGTTTAGCATATTCATTAAATATGAAATATCATTATTATTCATTTTTTTCACCTCTATATATTTATATTATATTTTTTTAAAAAATATGTGTGAAAGATGATTACGTTACAATTCACGGTTTATTATAAATTAGCCCGCTCCAAGTTTATATATTTATTTTTAAAGTAAACTTGTGCGGGGACCACTTTCTTACAA
>CAMIVO010000051.1 GCA_946401865.1 uncultured Clostridia bacterium | reverse complement strand
TTCCATTCCTATGTGTGCCTTCGAGCGAAGCGAGAAAGGAATGGAATTTAAAATGGAAAAAGATAAATTTGTAGGAATTAGTAAAGTTGGAGAAAAAGGGCAAATTGTAATACCAAAAGAAGCAAGAGATATGTTTGGTATTAAATCAGGAGATTCTATTATTGTACTATGTGATAAAGAAAGAGGAATAGCTTTACTAAAAGCAGATGCAATCGAAGATTTAACAGATAAAGTATTTCCAAAAGGGGGAATGTAAAAATGTTAGCAATAGAAACTAATAAATTAACTAAAAAGTTTAAAGAGAAAACAGCAGTTAATGAAATAAATTTAAAAATCAACGAAGGAGAATTATTTGCTTTACTTGGTACAAATGGTGCAGGAAAAACAACAACCATCAAAATGCTTTCAACATTAATATTACCAACAGAAGGAGAAATCAAAATATTAGGATTAGACATAGTAAAAGATAGACAAAAAATAAAAGAAATCTTAAATGTATCTCCACAAGAAACTGCTATTGCACCAAATCTTTCTGTAAAAGAAAATTTAGAATTTATGGCAGGAGTATATCAAATACCTAAAAAAGAAGAGAAAATAGATGAGCTTGTAAAATTATTTAAATTAGAAGAAGTTTTAAAACAAAAAGCAAAAACTTTATCTGGTGGATGGCAAAGAAAAGTATCTATTGCAATAGCTCTAATAAATGATCCTAAAATATTATTTTTGGATGAGCCAACTTTAGGACTTGATGTAATTGCAAGAAAAGAATTATGGAATGTAATAGAAAAGCTAAAAGGAAAAATTACAATAATTCTAACTACTCATTATATGGAAGAGGCAGAAAGTTTATCAGACAGAATAGGAATTATGGCAAAAGGAAATTTAGTAGATGTCGGAACTGCTGAAGAACTTATAAAAAGAGCGGATACAAAAAACTTTGAAGATGCTTTTGTAAAAATAGCAACAGGGGGTGAGTTATAATGAGAATACTAAATTTTGCGAAAAGAAATTTTAAAGAAATAATAAGAGATCCATTAAGTATAATATTTTCTGTATTATTACCATTATTCTTATTATTTATATTTAAACAAATAAATATTCCAAACGAAAGTTATGAGTTACAGAATTTCACTCCAGGAATTGTAGTATTTGGATTTTCATTTATAACATTATTTACAGCGATGCTTGTAAGCAAAGATAGAACATCATCATTACTTATTAGATTAGGTATAAGTCCAATGAAACCAATAGAGTATATATTAGGCTATATGTTATCAATTATTCCACTTATACTAATTCAAAATTTGTTGTTTTTTATACTTGCTATTGTTTTAGGATTAAGTTTTAGTATAAATATTATTTGGGCTATACTTATTTCAATAGTTATTGCTATTCTTTTTATAACAATAGGTATAATATTGGGAAGTCTATTTTCAGAAAAGGCATCATCAGGAATATCTAGTATTGTAATTCAACTTGTTTGCTTTACGAGTGGAATGTATTTTCCAAGAGAATTATTAGGAGATGTATTTTCAAAGATATGCGAATATTTACCTTTTGAATCTTGTGTAACTATTATTAAAGGTATAATGAATGCTAATTTAGAAAGCATAACAATAAGAAATATAGTTGTTTTTAGCATATATACTATACTAGCTTTAGTTATTTCTATTGTTGTTTTTAAAAAGAAAATGATAAGTGATAATAAGTAAAATATAACCCAAAATTAAAATTTATCAAGATGTTAACAAGATTTTGGTATTGTAAACAAGTTAAAGAGCAGAATATTATGATGTTCTGAACAAGTAAGAAAAGGAAAATAGCATATTAACAAAATAAAGTTAGTCTGCTATTTTGACATTAAATCTACTAATTTTTCAGCAACTTGATGAGGAGTTTCAATGCAACCATTAATTAGCCAAAAATAATAAACATTAAATATTCCGCCTGCTAAAAAGTAGGATTTATAGTTGTTATATTCCTTTTTATGAAGATTTATAAGGTTGTTATCAAATTCATTTTTTAATAAATTAAATAAATTTGCTTTGTATATTAACATAGCTTCTATTTTATACTTTTCTAAATGAGTAAATAGTTTGGTAAAATAATCTAGTGTACTATCTTTTTGGTAACTAATATCAGATTTAGATAAAAAATTTTGAGTAGTAGATTTTATCCATTTGTCTATAATATCTTCTTTTGATGTAAAATTTCTATAAAATGAAACTCTATTAACTTTTGCTTTATCAGTAATTTCAGTAATAGATATATCATTATATGGTTTAACTTTCATAAGTTCAAACAAACTAATTGTTATATATTCTGAAACAGATAATTCTCTTTTATTATTCATATATGCAACAAAACCTCCTAAAATGTTTCAAATTAAGTAATATTATTGTAAATATTTTAAAGAAATGATACAATTGTTGCATACATTATATAGGATAAATTTATAAAAATCAAATAATTTTTTACAACCAAAAAGGAGAAATAACATGAAGAAGTTTTTGAAGATATTAGGAATAATTATTTTAGTATTAGGGGTAATTGTATTTATTATACTAAAAAATACAATTTTTATTAGTCATCCAGAATTAAAGGGAAATCCTGAAATAAATAAATGGTATAGAATTACACCAAAAGATTCTAAATCATCTGATGGTAGTGAGTGGCATGGAATTTTTAAATTAGGAAAAAATAAAAATAAAGTAATAGTTTATTTCTTTGGTGGAGGTGTTAGTATTACTCCAAAAACATCAGAAGGTGGAAAAGAATTTTATGCAACAAATATGATGGCACAAGATTTTGTTGCTTTAGGTGGAATTGGAAGTGATGCAGAAGAAAATCCATTTAAAGATTGGACAAAAATAATTGTTCCATATGCTTCAGGAGATTTTCATTCAGGAACTGGAGAATATCACTATAAAGACTCTAACGGAAAAGAAAAAATTGTTTATCATAATGGATATAATAACTACACACTTTTAATGAATGAAGTAAAAAAATATGTTGATTATGAAAATGTTGATACATTACTTGTAACTGGCTTTAGTGCAGGAGGATTTGCAACATCATTATTATCTGATGATGTAATAAACTATTTTCCAAATGCAAATAACATTACAGTAGCAGTCGATAGTTCTTTACTTTTATATGATGATTGGCATAAATCAGCAACAGAGTTATGGAAAAGTCCACAAGAGATAAGCGATAGATTAACTGGAAATAATATAGTTTTAGATAGTTTAGTAGCATTACACAATAAACGAGGAAATACCGTAAAAATACTTTTTGATTGTTCTGTAAGAGATGATACTTTACAACAATATCAGGCATATATAGATGATGGTAAAATGGGCAAATCTAAAGAATATGGTGATAAATTTCAAAAAGATTTAAAACAAATGGTTAATGATTTACAAACTAATATTGATGGAGTTGGAATTTATATATGGGAATATGCAACTGATGCAGAAACAAAAAATACTCAACATACAATTATTTCATCTAATTTCTTAGATAAATTAGAAGATAATAAAAGCATTGCAGATTGGATGATTGATTCAGTAAATGGAAATGTAAAAAGTTATGGATTAGAATTACTAGATAATAAGTATTAGAACAACAAATTACAAGTTATAGAGATAATTAACTTAATTTATAAAAAAGGAAAAAGCTTCATTAATTCTAGACCTCGAATAAATCGAGACCGTTAAAATAAATTAATGAAGCTTTTTTTATTTAAGTTGACTGTCTTTAAAGTCAAAATGACTTCTAATTGAATGTGTTTCAATTTTGTTAATATTATTATATTCTGTTTTTGCCAAAAGTCAATAAATTAATTATTTATTCTCAAAAAATGTTGAATAAAATAGTTTATTGTGGTATAAAATATACAAGAAGACGGTCGATAGAATATAGTGTTATCAATATCTATACGCCTTTCGACCGCAAAGCGGTCGAAAAACGGTCGAATTCAATATTATCGGAGGTAGTAATGATAGAAAGTGAAAATATAGAATTTAAACAGGATTACACAGAAAATATCTATAAAGAAGTAATTGCTTTTTTAAATACAAATGCTGGAACAATTTATAGAATTTGACAAAATTTAAAGCACATGCCGTATTCTTACAGACATGTGCCTTTTCACATTTTAGACTTTTCTGAAATTTTCTAGAATTTCTTGAAAAATCCTTTAAATTGGTCGGAGTGGTCATGGCAAAATCGATATAGCACTTGATATAACTGAACTCGAGATTTTTCTGTTAAGCAATGTGTAAGCAGTTAGACTTTGAAGTTTGAGAAAGACTGTGAAAGAATGAAAAATATTTGAATAAAAACCTTTATTTCGCAAATAATAAAAATATTGATTTTTGCGAAATGAAATGATATAATATAATATATGTGAGGTGAAATTCAATTATGAAATTAATAAAAAGAAACTATTTACAAGAGCTTATAGAAGTGATGGGAACTCCAGATATAAAGGTTATAACAGGAGTTAGACGTAGTGGTAAATCAAAATTATTAGAGATGTTTAAAAAATATATAAATGAAAATGTTGAGAATGCCAATATAATAAATATAAATTTTAATTTGGTTAAATTTGATAATCTTAGAGAATATCATGCTCTTAATGATTATATTCAAAAAAACTATATTGAAGCTAAAAGAAATTTTGTGCTAATTGATGAAGTTCAAATGTGCGATGGATTCGAAAGAACAATAAATAGCCTTCATGCAGAAGAAAGATATGATATATATATAACCGGATCAAATGCCTTTTTGTTAAGTAGTGACTTAGCAACGTTGTTTACAGGTAGAACTTATGAAATTGAGATATATCCATTTTCATTTAAAGAGTATTTAGAGTATTTCAAATATAAAGATATAGATGAGGCTTTCAAAAACTACGTTATGGAAGGTGGAATGTCAGGTTCATATGTTTATACTGAGTATAACCAAAAATATAATTATATAAACGATGTATATAATGCTCTAATAGTTCGAGATATACAGCAAAAATATAATATTCAAAATATAGGATTAATGGATAGTTTGACAGAATTTATGATGGATAATATTTCAAATTCAACATCGTACAGAAACATTGCAAATAAATTAAATGAGAACAATCTAAATACAAATGATAAAACCATAGCAAGTTATATGAAGTATTTATGTGATGCTTTCGCTTTTTACAAGATAAGAAGATATGATATTCAAGGAAAGAAATACCTATCAACTATAGATAAATATTATTTAGTAGACCATACTTTTAAATATGCAAGATTAGGAACAAAAAATATTAATTATGGTAGAGTATATGAAAATATTGTAGCTATAGAATTATTGAGAAGAGGATATGAAGTTTATGTCGGAACATTATATAATAAAGAAATAGATTTTGTGGCTATGAAAAGAAACGAAAAAATATATATTCAAGTATCTGATAATATTGATAATGATGATACTTTAAAACGAGAAGTAGAACCATTATTGCAAATAAAAGATGCATATCCTAAAGTGATAATAGCAAGAACCAAACATGATGACTATCAATATGAAGGGATACAAATATATGATATTGCAAATTGGCTAAAAAATAATTAATGGAGGTATACAATATGGATTCAACAATAATTGCTGCAATAATTGGAGCTATTGCTACAGTTATATCTGGTGTTTTAGGATACTTTATAGGATATAATAAGAAAATAATACAAACACAAAAAGCAAAAAATAATTCAAATCAAATTCAAATAGGTGATATAAATGGAAAAAATTAATCAAGAACAGAAAGCAGAAGAAAATTCTACACAAGTTCAAATTGCTAAAGTTGAGAACAATTATGGATTAACACTAGAAGATGTAAACAAAATAGTAAAAGATGAAGTTGCTCTAGCACTAAAAGAACAAGCATTAATTGCAAATGATAAAGTTAGAGAAAGATTAAATGATTTTTCAAATGTTTTTATACCTAAACTAGTAAAAGCAAATATGTTAGATTGCTTTTCTGATCCAGCAGTTCAAATGTTTTTTAGAAATACTGAAAAAACAGCTATTTGTACAGATAATATAAATTGTTATGAAATTTTGTCTGAAATATTAATACATAGAGTACAAAAAAAAGAAGATTATACAGCAATAGCAGCAACTAATAGAGCAGTTGAAATTGCAGACAAAATATCAGAAGATGCTTTATTATTTTTAACTGTTTTCTTATGTGTAAATAATTTCTACCCTAATAGTGGGAATATAAAAGTTGGTTTTAATGTTTTAGACCAACTATATGGAAAAATAATGAAAGGAAAAACATTACCTTTTGATAGAAAAATAATAGATAACTTAGAAATAGTTGGAGCCATAAAAGTTGAATCTCTTTTATCATATAAAAGATTTGAAGAATTTTTTCCTATTAAATTAGAAGGATATTCCTGTGCTGGAATAGAAATTCATTCCGAATCATACAAAAGGATGAAAGATATTCTAGCTAGTGTTGAATTAAATGTTAATACTGTATGTTCAGAATCTTTAATAGAAAATCATATAAGAATTAACGTTCCAAAAAAAGAACGATTAAAGACTATGTTTACATCTACTCAACAAGAAAGAGTTAATAATGCTTTAGAAGAAATTTATAAATTATATGATAATTCAAATGAAAAAGTTGAAAGTGCCAAAAAAGAATTTTTAAATTTATTAGAAAATTATCCTAATATAGTTAAAGTTAAAGAATGGTGGAATGCTAATATAATTGATTCAGGGATTAAGATTACACCTGTAGGTAGAGTGCTTGCACATGTTAATGCTAAAAATTTGGATAGTAACGTTCCGGATTTAGATTAATACATATTATGAAAGAGTGCATTATATTGAAAATAGTAATATAATATCTGAAAAAGAATTAAAATTGGTTAGCAAATTTTTACTAACCAAGAAATGCTGCCTTTAAAATTTGGTTAGTAAAATGTAAGCAATTATGAAAAATAATGAGAAAGTTTGTTGAAGGTTAGGAAAGAAATATGCATTTTCCTAGCCTTTTTCAGTCTTTGTGAAACTTTTATAAAAAAGGAGCAAAAAAAGAGTATCAAATCTTAAAAAGATTGATACTCTAACAAATTCGTCCTTAAGACGTTGGTCGAGGCGAGTTACTCTCACCTCGTACTATTTTCTCTGATATTTAAAGCTTTTCAGCCGATATTTTTTGATTTGCGGAACAATTTTGCAGAACATTTAAGGTTTATAATCCTTTAAATATCGCAAAGTTCCAATAAATTTTCATAAGTAATATAAACTATTTTATGCAACATTAGTTTCTGGTAATTCTACTCCAAAGATATTTTTATCTACTAGATATTGAATTGCGTTATCTGTTTCTGATTCAATAAATGAACTATCGACATCAATATAGTATTTCATAGTAACAGAAATATCCTTATGACCTAGTATTTGTTTTAATACTACTGGAGCAATTTTTGCCTCTGCACACCTTGTTGCAAAAGTACCTCGAAGCATATGAGTATGAACATCTGTCTTTTTTACAAGTTTGCCTTTTTTGTTATAACCTTCATAAATTCCTATTCCTAGTTTTAAGGCTATTCTTTTTAGACAGCTATTAATTGAGTTTTCCAAATGCATTGTACCATCTGATTGACAAAATAATAATTTATCTTTGTTCTTTATTTTATGCTCAAGAGCCATATCCATTATTTGTCTGCTTAAATTATTCATTTTTATTGTTCTTGTACCTTCATTAGTTTTTGTTGTTTCTCCAATCATAATTTTTCCGTTTTCATCTTTGGTTTGAGTTCTTTTAATATCAACAATATTTTTGGATAGAATAATATCATTTTCATAGTTTAAAACCAAAGTTTCTCCAATTCTCATTCCTGTTGTTAGTTGCCATAATAGAAGGTATTTATAAGAACATTCTTCATAAGTTACATTCATTAAGTAATCTACAAGTTTCTTTTCTTCACCAAGTGTTAATGATTTTCTTTTATGCGATTTATATTCACTTGCAGGCTTTTGAACTCGTTTATATCCTGACATAAAATTTTCATGTATTATTTTTTGATATTCTGCTTCGCCAAAGCCCATACATAACAATTCATAGTTTTGTTTAATAGTAGATTCTGAATATTTTGATAAAGAAGATAAATAATTTACAACATCTTCTCTTGTAACCTTTGAAATGGCTTTATTTGCAAATGGTGCTTTTGCTATTTGTTTCAAAGTGTCTGTTTTTCTTTTTAAGGTTGATTTGTTGATTTTTTTTAATTTGAATTGCTCTTCAATACAAGGTTGTACTAATTCAACTAATGTCTTATTACTTTTTGTAATAATTCTTGGACCACCAGCTTTATTTAAATCTAGTTTATATTGTAGAGCATCATTTAAAGCTTGTTCTTCCGAATCTGCAACAAAAGTTTTTCTATTTGTCTTTCCTGTTGTTTGATCTCGTCCAACTGTTAATAATGCTTTGCATGTTTTTGAAACATAGCATTTTTCACAATTTTTGCATAACTCATACGCTTTTTCTTTGTCAATGTGCTTGTCAGTTTGTATTTTTTCATAAATTTCGCAATTAGCACATACATCTTTTTCTTTACTATTTTTTGGTTTTCTTGAAATATATGTGCCTACTGTTATTCCCTTAAATTCCATATAATGCATCTCTCCTTTTTGATAAATTTAAGGAAAACTATTGCTTTTTTGGGATTTTACTGGTATAATTATACCAGTTTAAGGGAACTATAGCAATAGTTTTCTTTCAGTTTTAAAAATACATAAGAAGGTTTAAATTGTGCTTATTTAAATCTTCTACTTTTTTAATTATTGGCATTTCCAAGATTTTTAAAGTAATCTTTAAAGGCTTCTTCCATAACAAGCCAAGACTTACCAATCTTTTTAGCAGGGAAATCTTTTTTATGAAATAAATCTAAACAAGTTTGATTTCCAATATTTAGTGCTTTTCTAATATCTTTGGTTTCTAAAAATACAGTACCATTAAGAGTTTTCATAGGCGTCTCCTTTCATTTATGTTTAATAATTACATATACTTATTGTTATTTTTATCTTGCTTTGGAATTACACCAGTCCGATTACATCCGACTTACCTTCAATACGTGCGACGGCTCATCAGTCGATTACTCTGACTTCAACGCTCAAGTTATGACTAGGCAAAAGTTTCATTAAATGTTGTAAAAATAGTTTATGATGTTCCTTAAATCTAGAACATATTTGTCAATGTACTGAAACATTTTATATTTCTATTGACGAATTATAAAAAAGGGTTTATAATATTAAGTGAGAAATATATAAATAATATTCAAGTTCATTGACATTTTAACATGATATTTATAAAATGTCAATGAAATTTTAAAAAAATTTTAAATTTCTAACATATTTTTGAGGTGATGATATGAATTTATTAAATATAAATGTACCAAAAGATAGAGCATCAATGATTTTAGATCCTTATACAGGAGCAGAATCTTATTCTACAACACTATATTTATATAAATCTAATATTGTATTTTGGGAAGAAGGAAATAAGTATTCTGCTGAAATGGAAATAGATTTAAATAAAAATCCCAAAAAAGCAAAAATGATCAAGCAAACACTTGCAAGAGAATATGGATCTTTTCTTATAACTTTTTTAAATGCCGACTTTTCAAATGCTGAAAATGCATATAATACATTCTTTGTTTATTATGGCTTAGAATGCTTAAACCATATTGATAATATTAGGAAAAAGTATCCTATCGAATATACATCTAGATATGTATCTACTAAAAAATTTTTAGATTATTACAATAAAGCATTTGAACTTGTAAAAAAAGACTATATAAAATTTCAAAAAGATATTCGAAATACTGTAGATTTTGTATTTAATTTGCACGAAAATAATAGCAGTTCAGATTTAGATAGAGTATCAAAATTTTTAGCATATTCTATTGCTATAGATTTATTAGAGCATTTTTTTTCAAGTATGCGTTTCTCAATTGTGAAGGGTTATAATAAAGATGATATCAAAGAATATGACAATAATGATAAAATAGAAGAATTGGCTTATGAAATTGCAAATGATAAAACAAATAATATGTGTGCATATTTATATGAAAGTACATCACATTTTGCACTTGCTTATATTTCTTTAAATGATTTAATAAGAAATACTAAAAAGAATATTAGTATTTGCCAAAACTGTGGAAGATATTTCTTGCCAAGCTCAGGAAAAGAAATATATTGTGAGTTATTTAATTTAGATGGAAGCCCAAGTTGTAGAAGTTATGCATCTCGTAAAACTTATGAAGGAAAAATAATTGATAATGTTGCAGAATTAACATACAAAAGAGAATATCAAAGAAGAATAACAAGAGTTTATCGTTCAGATGAAACCGAAAAGACAATGAGACAAAAAGAATTTGCTTTGTGGAAAACAAAGGCAAGAAAGCAATTGTCATTATATAGACAAGGCAAGATAACTCAACAAGATTTTTGTGAATGGATAGAAAAAAATAAATAAATTTTACATAAATTGTATAAAAATTTTACTATATATGTTATAATATAGTATAAGAAATCAGAAAGGAGAGATTAGTTATGACTGCCAGAAAACAAGAATTGTATAATGTTATAGAAGCTTTACCAGAAGAGCTTTCTAATAAAGTAATGGAATATATTGAATATCTTAAATACTCTATGATTACAAGTAAAGCACCTAAAAATCTAATTGTTAAAGATAAAAAAGATTTAAGAGAAAAGTTAGAAGAAGGAATAAAAGATACTGAAAATGGAAGAGTATGCTCACTTGATGAGGCATTTCTTGAAATAGATTCAATTTTAGCAGAATAAGGTAGGTGCTTAAATGGACGAAAAATATGAAATAAAGTTATCTATAAAGGCGAAAGACGATTTAAAAAGTATAGTTTTATATATAAAAAATAATTTAAATGAGCCATCTATTGCAAATAAATATGCAAAAATAATACGAGAAGAAATTCAGACTTTGGAATATTCTCCACAAAAATTTGCAATTATAGATGATAGTTCTGTAAAAGATTTGAATTTTAGAAAATTAATTATAAAAAATTACATTGCTTTTTATAGAGTAAATGAAGAAAGCAAAATTGTTAATGTTGAAAGAATTCTATATGGTGCATCTAATTGGATAAATGAGTTATAATAAGCCATTCGCTATGAATGGCTTATTATAACTCATTTATTTACATTAAATTCATCTGCAGATACTTTAAAAATTTTAGCAAATGCAAATAATTCAAAATCTTGTACCAAACGATTATTAGTTTCTATTTTAGAAATCTTTTTAGAAGTTAAGTCAATTCCTTCTAATTGCAACTTTTCTGCTAAATCTTGTTGGGACATTTTAGCATCTTTTCTTAATTCTTTTAATTTATTTCCAGATATATTTTTTACATTATTA
>CAMIVO010000050.1 GCA_946401865.1 uncultured Clostridia bacterium | reverse complement strand
ATTACATTTTTGTTAGAAAGAAGGGATTTACGCATAAAAATAAATATATAAACTTGGAGCGGGCTTTTATGAATTTGACCGTGAATTGAAATATGATTACATAAAAAGTTACAAAAAATACCAAAAATCTATTGCAAAATCTTAAAAAAAGCTATATAATAGTAATTAGAGTGTCTATGTTTATTATTATAAAAACCATTGTAATAAAAATGTAACAAAAATGTAATAAAAATGTAATATTTGGAATAAAAAAATTCTATATTGAATTTCCGTAAAGCGTTTTTTTATAATTTTTTTGTAATAAAGAAATATAGAGAATAAGCACTATTGACTTGCGTAGAAATTTTATTTTATAATAAAATAAGCAATTATAGGATATAAAATATTAAGGAGGAATTTTATATGAACATAACTCAAAAAAACTTATACAACAAAATTTGTGCAATGCTTATTGTTATTGCATTAACATTTTCTGATTTTATGTTTGTTGGTCAAGCTGCTATAAGCTATGCAGTAGGGACAAAAACAATGGGAAATGTTGAATTTTCTGCTTACTTTCTAAACAATAATGGAGAAAAAGTGGAAAATTTAGAAGAAAATATTGACAAGAAAGAAGAATATCTTTATGTTGATATAGCTGTTAAAAATGAAGGATATTTTAATGGAAAAATAAGCCTAAGTAACAATAATTTCAATATAAAAAATGTGAAATTAAGTGAACTTGTAAGCGAAATATCTGGAAATGAAGTTAAACTTAATCAAATTAATGCTGGAAGCAATGCAACAATAAAGCTAGCAATTGAGCCTATAAGTAATACTTCAATCACAAAAGATATGTTAAATTCTGCTACAAAGATTAATTTAAATGGACAATATGTAAATAGTAAGAATGTAGAAAAAAGCAAATATGTGGATATAGACGGAACTGTAGAAGCAACAATTAATTGGAAATCTAGTGAAAATACAAAACTAGAGTTAGAGAGTTCATTACTTACAAATGCAGTTTTTGGTGCAGAAAAAGAACAAAATAGAGTTGTACAAATATTAGTAAATAGCAAAATAACAAACAATAACTACCCTGTAAAAAATACTAATATTACTTTAGATGTGCCTGAAAATGTAAAAGATGTAACAGTACATTCAAGATCTAATTCTGCTACAAATAGTAATGTTAAATTTAGTACTGCAAATTATAAAAAAGAGAATAATAAATTAACAATCACAGTAGCAAATGAAGATGAAAATAATATTAGTTGGGCTAAAAATGTACAAGATTCTTTTGTTGTTACATATATATTTGATAAAGAAGAAAATGTTCTTAATAAAGAGATAAATGTTACAGGAAATGTAACTACTTATGATAATAAAGAATTATCAGCAAAAAATAGTGTTCATATAGATAAAGAAATAGATGGAATTGTTTCATTTGAATTAAACACAAATGAAGCTTCAATATATAAAGGAAAACTATATACTGGTGACGAGAGAGAATATAAAACTACAAGTAAAATTTATGTAGATTATATAAATGCAAATAAAATCTCTTTAAGTGTAAATGAAGCTACATTTATTACAGAAAATTCAAAAATGCCTGCAAATATTATATATAAACAAGTTAAAATAAATAAAAACGAATTTCTAAAAATATTTGGAAATGAAGGATATATAAAAGTAGGAAATACAAATATAAATGTAAATACTTCAGCTGATTCAAATGGTTATGTAATATATAATTTACCAGAAGGTACTAAAAATGTATCAATAGAAACAAGTAAACCGGTAGCTATAGGTACTTTAAATGTAGAATTTACAAAAAGTATTTTATCTACAGGATATTCAAGAGAAACAGTAAAAGGCTTAACATCAATAGAAGAAACAATAACTGGAAAATATGATGAAAAACAAGATGTAAATGCAAATAAAAATATAGAGCTAAAAAATACAACAAGTAAAGCAAATATGACTATAAGTACTAATACTTTATCTTCATTAGAAGAAAATAAACAAGTAAAAATTACAACAGTTTTAGAAAATAATGATGAAAGTAAAGACTTATATCAAAATCCAACAATAAAAATTAAATTACCAGAACAAGTAAAAGCAGTTAACAATTTGAATAGTCAAGTATTATATGCAATTGATAATTTAGGTGGTACTGCAAATACAGCAGTTAAAGAAGAAAATGGAAGCAAATATATAGAAATAAGCATATCTGGAACTCAAAACAAATATAATACAGAAACATTAGAAGGAACAACAATAATTACTTATGCAGATTTACTTGTAGATGAATTTGCAACAAATAGTGATGAAGAAATAATAATGACATATACAAACGAACTAGCAAGTTCATATGAAGATAATGGAGAGATAAAAGTTCCAGTTAAAATTGCTGCAGAACAAGGATTAATCATAACAAACAACATAAAAGAGTTAAATATTAATACAAAAGGAAATATTGAAGCTAAAGATGCAGTAGTTGAAATTGGAGCAGAAGAAAAAAATCTTACTGTTGAAATTGGAGCAATAAATAATGAAGATTCTGATATTGAAAATGTAGAAATATTGGGAACATTACCAACAAATTCAAATTTAGGTACAAAACTTACAAGTGGATTAAATATTTCTACTGATGCAAAAGTATATTATAGTGATAAAGAAAATGCTACAAAAGATTTAAATGATAGCTCAAATAACTGGTCATTAAATGGTTCTGCTGAAACAGCAAAAAGTTATTTAATAGTTGTAAACAGTATGAAAGTTGGAGAAAGATTTACAGCAAATTATACAATAAATATACCAGCAAATTTAAAATATAATTTAAATGCAACCGAAGGATATACTGTAGATTACAAAAAATCAAATAGTTCAGAAAACAAAACCAAAAAAGCAACAACAATTAATATTACAACAGGTTCAGGAGCAGAAGTTTCTGCTAACTTAAAAGCATCTGTTGGTGGAGAAGAACTAAAAGATGGAGATACAGTTTATACTGGTGAAATAATAAGATATGAATTAACATTAGACAACAAAGGAACAGAAGATGCTCAAAATGTTAATGTTACTGTTAAAATACCTGAAGGAACAAAGTCAATTAAATATATTAAAGCAACTGAAGTTAATGAATCAAGTCAGGAAATAAGACAAGAAGAGAATATATTAAGAGGATCAGAAGACTATTATAATGAAAGTGATGCAAATATTTTAGAGAGAAAATCAGAGAAACTAGATGTTAATAAAAAACAAAAAATGGAATTTGAAGTTAAAGTTACAGATGAAGCTGTCGGAAAGGTAATTTCTCCAGAAGTTAATATAGCTTTTAATGGAACAGCTAATTCTGAAACTGTTACAAACAAACAACCAAATAAAATTTCAAATAATGTTAAAAAAGCAGATGTAGAATTAAAATTAATGATGATATGTAGAACTGTAGATGGAATTCGTTCAGGAATATCATATCCATATATTCTAAAAATAAAAAATACATCTGGAAAAGACATTTCTAATTTAAATGTAAAAATAAACGCAAATGAAGGATTTGAAGTATATAATGTTGCAACAGATGAAAGCAAAATAGATTTTAAAGATAACAGCTTTGTTGTAGAAAGCATAAAAGCTGGAGAAGAATTAAAATATGAAATAGATGTTAATGGAACAACAAAAAATACTCAAGGTACAATAAATGTTGTTGCAAATGACATGTATCATTCATATCAAATAGTAGAAGATATTCAATTAACAAATGTTTCTTTTGCAATGAAATCAGATAATGAAGGACAAAATGTTGAAACAGGAGATAAAATTGTTTATAATATAACTTTAAAAAATAATGGAACAGATACAATTGATAATGTGGAATTCTCTCAAACATTATCAAGTTACTTAGATGTTACAAAAATTACAGCTAATGGTAAAGAATTAAAATTTGATACTCAATATAATCCTGTAAAAGATGATTCAAATCAAGAACAAGTTCAAGAAGAACAACAAAATGAGAATGAATTACAAGAAAGTGAAAAATATAAAATAGGATTCCAATATTCTGAACCAATAAACAAAGATGAAACAGTTCAAATTATTGTCGAAACTGAATCTAACAAAGACTATGTACATCAAAACAATATACATTTATCAAGTTCAGCAGAAGCAAAAATTAGAAATGTAACTGTTACAACAGAAGAAATAAATCATATTTTAAAGGCAAATTCAAATAATAATATTGAAAAAATAGAAGAAGAAGCAAAACAAGAAGCAGAAGAAGCTGAAAAAACCAGTGGAGTAGAACAATATGATGGAAAATATGATGGAAAATATGATAATGCAGAAGAAGTGACAAGTGGTGAAGGAAATCCAGAAAACTCAGAGAATCCTTCTACACCAAAAGAAGATGTTAATAACGAAAAAGAAAATACAGAAAATAATCCTACAGAAAATAACCAAGAAACATATACAATTTCAGGAACAGCCTGGTTAGATGAAAATGAAAATGGTACAAGAGATCAAAACGAAAAAACATTAAGTGGAATAAAAGTAAGATTATTAAATCTTGATAATAACAAATCAACAAATGTTACTACATCAGAAAACGGATTCTATTCTATTTCAAATGTAACAAATGGAAAA
The DNA here is from genome assembly GCA_946401865.1 of uncultured Clostridia bacterium. GTDB lineage: Bacteria > Bacillota > Clostridia > TANB77 > CAG-508 > CAG-269. The sequence goes on along the minus strand of CAMIVO010000050.1, from coordinate 7,311 downwards.
TATGTAGCTATATTTGAATATGATACAGAAAAATATATATTAACAAAATACCATGTTGAAGGGGCACAAGAAACAAGAAACTCGGATGTTGAAAATGTTAATATGAATTTAGATGGAGAGAATAAAAAAGTTTCAGCTACAAATAACTTAATAGTAAATAATTCAAACTTAACAAATATTGATATTGGTTTACTAGAAGCAAAAGTATTTGATTTAAGCTTAAGCAAAACAGTATCAAGTGTTAAGATAAATAATGATAATGGTACAAGTAATAAAGAGTATGATAATACAAATCTTGCAAAAGTAGAAGTTAAAGCTAAATATTTAAATTCTACAACAGCAGTTATAGAATACAAAATTAAAGTAACAAATAATGGTGAGTTAGCAGGATATGCTAGAAAAATAGCAGATTACAAACCAGCAGACTTAAACTTTAATTCTAAACTTAACCCAGATTGGTATCAATCAGGAGAATACTTATATAGTACAGCTTTATCAAATACAAAAATAGAAGCTGGTGAAACTAAAGAATTAACACTTGTATTAACAAAAACAATGAATGAAAACAATACTGGACTTACAAACAATACAGCAGAAATAGTTGAGACCTACAACTCTTTAGGAGTTGAAGATGCTGACTCAGTACCAGGAGACAGAAAAGGTGATGATTATAGCAGTGCAAATGTAATTATAAGTGTAAGTACAGGTGCTGCAGTAAGCTATGTATCTCTAACATTATCTATTATTGCAATAATTGCAGTAGGTGCATATATAGCAACTAGAAAAATTTTAAAAGAAAATATAACACTTTAAGGAAAGGAGGAGAAAAAATGAGTAATTTAAAAAGATTAAATAAATTATATATTTCATTATTGGTAACAATTATTGCAATTATCTTAGGAAGTTCTATAGTAAATGCAGTTGATTTTAGTGGATTTAGTGATGGAAACAATCCACTAGAAGCTTCAAAAGAGTTCTATTGTATAGAACATCAAGCTTGGTTTTCTAAAGGTACTTGGGAACCAACATCTACTTGGACAATAACTAGTGACAATGTGTCTCACCCAAATAGAATTCTCGCAAATATCTTATATAATGGAATTAAAACAGGTCAAGGTGGATATAACTTCAAAGGTGAATATCAATGGGCAATATGGAAATGGTTTTATGAAAATGGAAGAGTAAGTACTATACCAGTTTCATCTCCAAGATATGATTTAGCATATAGAGAAACAATAAATCCATTACCATATTCAAGTGAAAATGCAGGACTAAGTGTTGCAGATAATCAAGTTACTATGGAAGGAAATGTAGGAAGTTTAAAAATAAATAATCTTACAGGAAAAGTAGACAAAATAGAAATTATTTGGAAAGACCCTACAGATAATAAAGAATATACTAAAAATATAACATCTGGAAATTATAGAGAAGCAGGATGGATTGAATTTTATTCAGACAAAGAATGTACAAAACCACTTAATATAAATAACTTTAATAAGGGAACAATTTATGTTAGAAACTTAAAAGAAGATTATGATATTAAAAATATTAATATGCATGTTACAAATAATGCAAGTGGTTATTCTGTAACTATAACTAGATGGAGAAAAAATACAAAGCAAACTTCAGAACAAGACTTACTTTCTGCAACAATGCAAGAAGGAAAAACCACAGAAGTTACTATACCTTTAAAGATTACATACACATATGGAGATATACGTATTATCAAAAAAGGTGTATATATAGAAGATGGAAAAGCAAAAGAACAAAACATTACAGCAGATTTCAAAATCTATTGTACAAATTTAAATAAATGGGTAGCAGGAGATGCTAATGGAAATAAAACATATGTAGATAGTATAGACAAAGCAACAACATATAAATCTGATGTAACAGTAAAAAGATTACTATCTTCATATAAATACCAACTAGTTGAAGTAGCTGTTAATAATCCTTATTATAATAACCCAATAAAAATGGTTACAGTTACAAGTAATCTACAACAAGGATTAAAAGTTGTTAAAAAAGATGCTTATTATTCTTCTTCAAGTGTAATAGTATACAGTAACAGAACAAACATAGTTACAGTTAAAGATGAAAGAACATCAGGAAATATAAAAATTATTAAAGCAGATGATACACGTAGAGATGTTCTACTTCAAGGAGCTAAATTCAAAATTTACTCTAAAGATACAGGATGGTTAGTAAGAAATTCAGATGGAACATATAAATATGATGCAGATATAGGTTCTGCTACTGAATTTGAATCAAATGCAAGTGGAGAAGTTGATATTAAAGGTGTAAAGAATGGAGTCTATTTTGTATATGAAACACAAGCTCCAGAAGGATATGATATAACAAAACAAGATGGATATGAAAATAGAAACAATAAAGATCCTTATACTTTTAGTAAAGACAATAAATTAGTTTATTTAGGAGAAGTAAATCTAAATACTTCAAATAATACTGCTAAATATAATTTCACAAATAAAAAGATAGTAAATCTTGAAGGTAATGTTTGGGTAGATAAGCCAGATACAAAGGCAAATGAATATGATAATGTCTACAAAGAAAACACTAATGATTTCTTGTTAAAAGATATTAAAGTATATTTAAAAAATAGTAATAATGAAACTATTGCAGAAACCTTAACAGATGCAAATGGACATTATAAATTCGAAAACCTTAATTATTGGGATTTAGTAAATTGCTATGTTGAATTTGCATATGATAATAAAGAATATGTGGTAGTAGATCCATTTGTTGGAGATGATACAAGAATTAATTCTAAAGCAATGGAAGAAATAATGCAACAAGAAGAATTAAAAGATGAACTTCTTACAGGTGTAGATGGAAATTTACCTGGTAGAGCTATAACATATAAAAATAGAAGCAATTTAACAGCAACACAAATTCTTGAAAATAATAATACACAAAATAAAGACTTAACTAAAACACCATTAACAGGATATTATAACAATACTACTTATACAGTTGAAAATATTAATTTAGGTATAAAAGAAAAAAATAATCCTGAATATAGTGTTTCAGAGACTTTGGAATATGTAAAAGTAAAAATGAAAGGATATACATATACTTATAAATATGGAGAAGATCCTGTAACACTTTCTACTTATGTTCCAAAAGTAGCAGAACAAAATTCAAAAGCTACATTTACAGCAGCTATTTATCCTACAGATGTTGCATATAATATTGCAAACAATACACAAGAATTACAAGTATTTGTAGTTTATAGAATTGATGTAACAAATACAGAAACTGAAAAAGATGATGATAGATATGTTGAACAACGATTATATTTAAACTCAATGGAAAACAAATATGATATAAATAGATATGATTTATCTAATGAATCTAATGGAAATAATGAAATTGAAAATAAACAATTTGCATTATGGAGTAATAATAATAATGGACAGGCAATATATGATTTATCAGGTCAAAATAATGTTTATAAAGATGGAATTAAACCAAACGAAACAAAATCATCATATATTCAGTTTAAAGTTAAAGAAGATGCAATAGAAAGAATGATTACAAAAACAATGACAGATAAAGATACTGAAAGTGCACCAACTGTTGCTACTGCAAATGCTTATCATGAATATATAAGAACTGATAATGTTTGGGATAAAGAGAACAGTAAAAAAGCTTATGATGGTGCAAAAAACGAGTATGATGAAAAATACTTTGTTCATAAATCTGTAAGCAAAGGTGCTAATTCAGCTGATTTATATATAAAATTAACATTATCTGATTCAAGAAAATTAGCAGGTACCGTCTTTGAAGATACAATAATAAAAGATAGTGAAGGAAAAGACAAATATGGTACTTTAGATGAAGGAGAGAAAAATAGAGCACAGACAGTTAAAGTTGAATTATTAAATGATGATAAATCAATTTCTAAACTATATCATGTTAAAGATAACGCAGTTGTATATGAAGAAAATGGAGAATTACCAAATGCAATTGTTTACACATCAAAAGAAGGAAAATATGAATTTGATGGTGTAGTTCCTGGATACTATTACATAAGATTTACTTATGGTGATGGTACTCAAAAAATGATTGATACAAACGGAAATGAGGTTGATATTAAATCTAATGACTATAGATCAACTAGAATAAACAATAATTATATCCATGATAGTATGGAGGCTAGTCAAGATGCAATAAATAATGCACAACAAGCACTAGTTAAAGATTATAAAAATGAGGAAGCTAAAAAATTAGTTGAATGGTATAAATACTTAGGTGAGGAAAGCTACTCAACAGCTATTGATGATTTAACAACTAGAAAATTAATAGATGGATATGTTTATAATAGTGATGGAACTATCGAAAACAAAGAAATTCATGCGGATATTATGAATATTCCAGCATATACACCAATATTTGGTATTTCAATTGAAAATGAAACTGATAATATTGGCTCACAAGAACATAAGAATGTATTTACAGGATTTAATTTTGGAGTGATAAAACAACCAGACACAATTGTTACAGTTGAAAAGAAAATTACAGATGTTAAATTTACAAATCAAAGTGGTACAACAATAGTTTCTGAAAACCCTGTAAGTAGACAATCTAATTATGTAACATCATTAGAAACAATTGAAGGCGGAAGTAAAAATGCAAAACTTGAAATAGAACCAGAAAATATATATGGATCTAGTATTGAGCTAACATATGAAATTAAAATTACTAATAATGCAGAATATGATGATTATACAGAAGAATCATATTATAAATATGGTGAATCTGGAAGTACTAAGAAAACAGTTCAAGTACATGCTGTAGAAGATGATTTAGATAGCAAATTTAATTATAATTCGATACCAAAAGAAACAACTCAAACCAAAACTTCAGAAAGTGGAAGTACAGGAAGTATTAAATTAGAACCTATTACAGAGGAAATAACTAATCCTGATGGATCAACTACTACAAAACAGTATGTTAAAATGACAGGATGGGAAAAACTTGCAAAAGGTGAAAGTACATCAACATCTTATACTGTTACAGCACTAGTTGCAAATGATGAAACAGACCCAATATACAATAATGATGCAAAAGTAAAATCTTTAAGTGTAGATACTTTATCAACAGTCACAACAGAAAGCTTAAAGAAATGGGAAGGCGATAAAACTCAATTTATAATTACACCTACAACAGGTGGAAACAGAAATTACACATATTGGTATGTTGGAGCAATTGCATTGGCAATAGTTGCAGCTGGAGTAATCTTAATAAAGAAAAAAGTTTTATAATTAAATATAAAGCAAAAATCTAAAAGAAGCGGAATTCCGTAAGGAGTTCCGTCTTTTTTTTAAAATTGTAATAAAATTGTAATAATAATTTAATATTTAATGTAGTAAAAAACTAAAAATGAGCTTCCGTAAAAGGTTAGCTCTTATTTTTTGTAATATTTCACTCTTGGAAAAATTTGAGGTATTGAAAAAATGAAAAAATCATGCAAGAATATAAAAGAAAATATGTATTTAAGGGGGACTTTAAAAATGTTAAAAACAAGAAAACTAAATGCTCTTATTGCAATAGAAATAATTATATCTATGACATTCTACTATTTTCTTTTAGTTGGTTCTGCTGCAGTAACATATGCAATTGATGTGGTTCAAACCAATAACCACAATATTGATTTTTCTGCATATTTTATAGATGAAAATGGAGAAAAACAAGAAAGCATTAAAAGAGAGGTAGATAAAACTGAAATTCTTTATGTAGATGTTTCTGTGAAGAATGAAGGATATTTTAATGGGGAAATATCATTTGAAAATTCAAACTTTATAGTTTTAGAAGAAATTTTAAGTGATAATATAATTTCTATTTCAAATAATAAAGTATCTTTAAAACAGATTAATGCAGGTAAAACAGAAACAATTAAAATGAAGATAAAAGTAATAGATGAGGATAAAATATCTAAAAATACATTAAATGAACCTACAAAGATAGTATTAAAAGGAAATTATATTAATAGTAAAAATATAGAAGATACTATAGGTACAAATATTAATGGTAATACTCATGTTCAAATTTTTTGGGAATCATCAAAAAATATAGTTTCTAATTTATCTTCAGATATTTTAACAAATTACATTTATAATATGGAAGGAACATCAAAAAGAGTTGTCCAATTGTTGGTAAAGAGCAAAGTTTCTAATAATGAGTACCCAATTAATAGTACAACTATAAAAATGAATACACCTGAAAATGCTGAAAATGTAAAAGTTTTTGCAAGAAGTACATCTTCTACAAATAAATTTATGGAATTTTCTAATGAGAATTATGTATATGATAGTGAAAATAAAACTTTAACAATAAAATTAGAAAATGGAAAAGAAAATGATATATCTTGGGTAAAAAATGTAGAAGATACATTTATTGTAACTTACATTTTACCAGAAGAACAAGATGTTTCAAATGAAAAGATAGAAATTAATAGTGAGATAATAACCTTAGATGGAAAAAGTTTAACAGGAAAAAGCGAAATAGTTTTAAATAAAAATATTGATGGTATTGTAACAAATGATTTGAAAACTAAAGAAGAATTTATATATAAAGGAAAAATATATTCAGGAGAAGAAAGAGAATATTATACAGAATCTACAATATATGTAAATTATTCAGATTTAATAAATAATATAATTTTAAAAGAAGAAGCTTCAAATTATTTGGTAAATGAAAATGAAATACAATCAAATACTTTATACAAAGGAATAATTGTAAATAAAAATAGTTTTGAAAACATATTGGAAAAAGATGGATATATAAATATTAAAAATGAACAAGGAAACATAATTGGAAAAATTGATTCTAATTTAATAGCAGATGAAAGTGGAAATTATATTGTAGATTATGAATCAAATACAAAAAGTTTAACAATAGAAACAAGTAAGCCAATAAAAGAAGGAACTTTAAACATAGTAAACAAAAAAACAATAGCAAAAGAAGAATTATCAAGAGAAGATATAAATAGCTTAAACAAAATAAGAGAAACAATAGTTACTTCTTACAATGCAAATTCTGGAATTGCTAAAGCAGTAAAAGATATTGAATTAAAAGAAACCTCAACAAAAGCTTCTTTAGAAGTAAGTACAAATACATTAAAAGCAATTGAAACAAATAAAGATATAAAAATAAAAATTGTTTTAGAAAACAATACAGAAAATAGAGATTTATACCAAAATCCAACAATTAAATTAAAATTTCCAAAACAAGTAAGTAAAATTTCAATTCTAGATACAAGTAAGCTAATATATGGTAATGATTTAA
>CAMIVO010000049.1 GCA_946401865.1 uncultured Clostridia bacterium | reverse complement strand
TAAGAAAATGGTCCCCGCACAAGTTTACTTTAAAAATAAATATATAAACTTGGCGCGGACTTTTAGTAATTTGACCGTGAATTGTAACAATTGAGTAATAAATTAATATAATATTAGGTAAAAGTATTCCAAAAAGTAAAAAAACGTGGTATAATGTTATAGATGTTAGAATTAGGGGGAAATATATGAATCAAATCCTAGTTACAGAAAAATTATATGTAACTCCAGAATTAAAAAGAAAAAAGAAAATATATAAATTTAATTTTATTATTTCTGTTATACTAATAATGATACTAATTTCTTTTTATGCCTATGCCGAATATGATCGAAACAAAAATGAAGATATTTCTCAAGATATATTACAAGAAATGGCAATAGGAGCAGATGAAACAACAATTAGTGTAACAGATGACATATGGATTATTGCTCTAGATGGTGGAGAAAATAAAGCAAATTTATACTCTTCTCAAAAAGTAAACAAAACCAATAATAATGAAACAAATAATAACGAAAATCAAACCAGTGTAACAAGTAGCAATACAAAACGTACAGGAACATATAAAGCTTCAAACGGAAAAACATATTCTACAGTAGGAGCAATATCAATTCCATCTATTGATGTAAATTATCCAATTTTATCTGAAACAACAGATGCACTTTTAAAAGTTTCAGTATGTAAATTTTGGGGATGTAATCCAAACGAAGTCGGAAACTTATGTATAGCTGGACATAATTATAGAAATAGAAAATTTTTTAGTAAAGCTATAAACCTTGTAGTAGGAGATATTATTGAGATAACAGACTTAAATGATCAAACACTACAATATTCTGTTTTTGACAAATATACAGTTGACCAAAATGATGTAAGCTGTACAAGTCAACTTACAAATGGAAAGAAAATAATAACTCTTATTACTTGTACAAATGATAGTCAACAAAGAGTTGTAATAAAAGCGGAAGCAATATAAAAGGGGAAAATAATATGAATGCTATTTTTGATGATAAAACTTATAATGAAGACTTAAAGAATGCCATATGGACTTATTTTTGTGCAGTTGTAGATGCAGAAAAAGAAGAGCGTTTAAATGTGATAAGTACTCTAAAAAAATTAGCCATTATGAAAGGAGATGATGAAAAGGCAATAGAATTCTTAGGATTTTTAGAAGGAAAAGATACTACAAATTATGATGATGTTATTCGTTTAATACTGGATAATTCAATTACAATGTATACGTTAGGAGAACCACAATACTTAGAATATTTAAAGAATATAAATGGAATAAAAAAAGTAGAAATTTGTGATGAACATGTTAAAATATGTTTAAGTAATGGAAAAAATATAATTTTTCCTCTTTGTCCCAATATTTAAGTAATTACTCGGAAACAATAACAGAAAACGACATAGAAGAACTAGAAAGTCACCAAGGGTTATTTGATTGCCATAAAGGATCAATATTTACATCAATGTGGTCTCCTGATAGAAATGAGGTTGTTACTGGATATGCAGACAGGTTTGGTCAATACTTACATAGCTGGGTTGAAGCAAAAATATCATCAAATAGAGAAGCGGTAATGGACTATACATTAAATGCTGTTATGAATAAAGATGGGTATTATTATATAAAAGGGATTGATGAACCAATAAGTAGAATAAAAGATTGGCAAATTAAACAAGATGTGAAAAATAATGTATTTGGTGTCATGGCAGAACTCAATTTAGGAGCTAAAGAATATGTTGTTTCTAGAGATAAAATATTAAGAGATATAAAGAGGTTTTTAGAAAATAATGATGCTAGATAAACATTTTACAATTTTATATATAGATTACTTTTTGCTAAAAAGTATATAGTATTTAATGAAAAAGGTATTTAAGATGAATACCTTTTTTATTTTTTATTTTTTAATAAATATATTAGGTCATTTAAAATATTTATTCCTTCTTTTAATTCATTTTCTGAAAAATACTCCATATATTTTTTTGTTGTATTTAACACTGTATCATCAAGTCCATAAATTATATAATCAGCCGAATGACCACTCAAATCTCTAAGCTTTTTTATGCTTCTATACATTAAATTTCCTTTGCCATCTTCAACTAAACCTAAAAATTGACTAGAAACACCAATTTTTTTTGCTAAATCAGATTTATTAAGCCTTAATTCCTTTTCTCTTATTTCTTTAATTCGTTCACCTCTAGCAATTTGTTCTTCTTTTTCTATGGATTTATCATAATTTTTACTCATTTTTATCCCTCTTGCTATATATGTTTTATAATATAAATAAAGTTTTAGTTTTAATTTTTTAAATTTTACAATATAATAAATACAAAATCATAGTATTTTTAAATGTGTACTTCTAGATAAGTATGGGATTTTATGGTATATTTTAAGTAGCTAAAAAATAAAAGGAGGGGCAAGATGAAAGATACGCCTATGAAAATATTAATAATAGAGGATGATGTAAATGATTGTAATGCTTTTAAAAGATGTGTAGAAAATAGAGATGACATTGAAATTGTTGCAATAACTGATTCTGATACAGAAGCCTTACAACTTGTAAAAGTTAAACATCCAGAGGGAATTATCTTAGATTTAGAATTAAATGAGAGCATAAATGGAAGTACAGATTCTTTGGACTTTTTAAACAAAATAAAAGAATTAAAATTAAACTATGAGCCAATTATAATTGTTACTACTCATATTAATTCTAAAAGAACATATGAAATTCTTCATAGAAATGGTGTTGAACTTATTTTATATAAAGACCATCCAAAATACTCACCAGAACATGTATTAAATAATTTTATTGTCTTAAGAGATGCGAGTGTCACTAAAACTGAAAATATACAAGAAAAAATTGAAAATGAGGAAGAAAAGATAATAAATCTCATAGAAGCAGAACTTAATCTTATTGGTATACCACAAAAAATGGTGGGAAGAAAGTATATTAGTGATGCTATTTTATATTTAGTACAAAATGATGAAGATAAAATAAATGTTACACAATATTTAATTAATAAGCACAAGAAATCTCCAACAACTATTACAAATGGAATTCAGAATGCAATTAATTATGCTTGGAGAATATCAGCAACAGAAGATTTAGAAAAATATTATACTGCAAGAATTAATTATACTACTGGAGTTCCAACACCTATGGAATTTATATATTATTATGTAGATAAAGTTAAAAAGGAAATTTAATATAATTAAAATAGATAACACAGAGTAATATAAATTATAAGAAAGATGCATAAAAATAACAAAAAGTTTTACAAAAATTTGTAAAACTTTTTTTCTATAATAAAACTTATCTTATATATAAAAAATCAAAAAATAATTTTAAAAAATGTTAGAATTTCGCTAAGCTTAAGAGAAGCGAGGTGAAATGAATGATTGATAAAATTTGTTTATTCCTTACTCATAAAATAAAAGAGGAAATGCCAGAAATAGATAATGAAAGAGCAGAAATAATAGATTATGGATTACATTTACTTATAGGAGAGTTACCTAAAAATTTTATAATTCTTGGTATAGCTTATCTTTTGGGGATTTTTAAGCTAACTTTGATAACTGTAATTTTATTATTACCATATAGAGCAGTTTCTGGTGGATTTCATTTAAAAACACATTTAGGATGTATTATAGGAACAACACTTATATATTGTGGTGTTGCAAAAGTATCATGTTATATCGTTTTTTACAGCCAAATTTTAAAATATATAACAATATTATCAGTCTGGATATTTGGAATGATAATGGTTTATTTGTATGCACCAGCAGATACAGAAAATGTTCCAATATTATCAAAAAAAGAGAGAAAATACAAAAAAATAATGTCTTATATATTTTTAAGTATTGGACTGATTGCCTCATGCATTGTTCCTAATAATGAAATTTCTAATATTCTACTTTTAAGCTATTTTGTTCAAAGTGTTTCAATAACTAAAATTGCATATAAATTAACAAAAAATAAATATGGTTATGAAGTATATAGTGAACAAAAAATTTTACATACGTAAACAAATTAATAAAAGATATTAAGCCGGCTATATCTTTTATTTTTAGTTTGAAAACAATATAAAAGGAGGGATAAATTATGTTAAAAATATTAGCAAAAATTGCTGAAAAATATGCTAAATCAACTAATACAGCATGTAATATATTTTGGGTATTTCATCAACCTAAAATGCCTGCTTCATTAATAAAAAAAGACTAAAAAAAAAAAGCAATTAGGAGCATTCCAATAACAATTGTCCTTATTAAAATGCTCCTAAGGCTTTTTTAAGCTTCTATTTTTTTATTTTCAAGCTTTAATCTATTATCTATATCTTATATATTTTTAATTTTATTATTATTTTTTAGCAGTTCTAACTGTTTTCTAGCAGTATTATTTAACTTTTCAAGTCTTTTTGATTGAGAAATGCCCTCTGAAATCATATCAGCATTTAAATTTTCCAAATTTACTAATACAACTAAATGCAATATATCAGTGTAATCTCTAATGTTTCCAATTAAATTTGGATTTTTATCTCTCCATTCTTTTGCTGTCATTCCAAATAATGCAACATTTAAGACATCAGCTTCATTAGCATATACATATTGTTTCTGCTTTTCTGTAAGTATAGGAACAATGTATTCTTTAATACTATCTGTGTGGATTTTATAATTAGTTTTTGCAAGTTCTCTTCTAACAGACCAAGTTATTTTATTCTGGTAATTTTCGTTTTTCTTTAACCTTTCAAATTCTTGTACCAAATATAATTTGAATTCAGCACTTATCCAGCTAGCAAACTCAAAAGCAATGTCAGGATGAGCATAGGTTCCACTATTATATCTTCCTCGTTTAGACACAATCCCTATTGCATTTGTTGACTCTATCCATCTTTTCGGCGTCATTACAAATGAATGTGTACCTGCTTCATTTTTAAACCCATCGAATTCGGTGGATTTAAAATTAGGATTGTATAATAATTCCCATGTACCAACATATTCTATTGTGTGTTTACTTCTAAGCCAGTTTTGTATGATGTAATCAAATCTTTCTTCATCTTTAAATCTAGCTAAATCTGTTAAAGAGATATAATCAACATTTCCAACTCGCATTATTCTTATAGAACTTTCCTTTACTATTATCTCTGTTGTTAAATCTTTTTTCATAAATATCACGTCCAATCTCTTTAAAATTCATAGTCATTATAAAACGAATGTTTGCACTTGTCAAGTATATTTTGTAAATAAATGTTATTTTTTTGTGATTTTATAATAACAGAGATTTACGCTTTTGCTCTTTTTTTAATAATAAATTTCAATACTTTGTTTGAAAAAGATTTCATTTTTACTTGTAATTAAATTCACATTATTATTTCTTTTTAAAATCTGATTTACTTCCCATAAGCCCATACCAGTATGATTAGGCTTACTTGTTTTGCCTTTTTCAAAAATTAAAGATGTATCTACATCTTTGTTGTTATATGAGTTTTCAATTGTAATAATTTGTGTACTATTTCTTTGTGAATCTCTAAACAAAATATTTATTTGCTTTTCATTAGATTCTTTTGCAGCTTCTAGAGCATTATCTAATAAAATCCCAAGTATTCTAGAGAATTCATATATTGGCATTTTTAATTTTTGTAAATCAAAAAAGTATTCTAAATGAATCTCTACATTATAATCATTTGCTTTTTTATATTTAGACATTAATAAATTATAAATTCCAGAATTATTAATAAGCTCTGGATTTAATAAAGCTAATCCATTAACTCTTTCACAATCTTTTTCTAAATTTTTATAATATGTTTTTAATCCATTAATATCATTGTTTTCTATATATCCACCTATTATAAAAACCATATTATCAAAATCGTGTTTAAATGCTTTTACATTATCATATAAATAAGAAAGAGTAGAATTATAGTTTTCGGCATTTTCAAGATTTTCGGTTGTTATTTGTAATTTCATTATTCTATTTAAGCTATAAAAGCTTATAGAAAAATAACATAATAGTAATATAAAATTAATAACAGTAATAGATAATGGTAAAATATTAAGATAATAGTATGTTAAAATAGCTTGAGTAATTAGCGTAATTAAACCAACTATAAGATTTAAAACTATTATTGAAGTATTATGTTTGTTTATATTATCAATTATAATAAGTTTTAATCTAATGTTTTTTAATATATAAATGAAGATTATTGTTAATAGGTATAGTATAAATAGATGAGTTAACTGATAAATAGGCATAAACTTTAATTCAGTTGTTGAGATATTCAGTATTTTTAATGTTGGATTTAAAGACAAGGTCGAAAGTAATGCAAAAATTATAGTCGGTAATATTGCACACAATATTGTTTTTACTATATTTGTTTTAAATATTAATTTTATTTCAACATACATACATAAATAATTAAAAAATATATTATAAGGTGAAGGAATAATAAATTTGGTAATTAAGGAAATTATGGTTAGGAAAAATACATATAAAAATTTTTGCTTTTTTGAAATATCAATCTTTAAAATAGATATTATTATAAGTAAACCTAACCAAGCCTCAATAGGAATAGTTGGTATTGTAAAAATCTTAGTAACCATTTCATTTTCAGTTGTAAGTATATTCCAGACATTAGAAAATATTTTCATTTGAACTTACTCCCTTCATAAGATCTTTTTTATATTTTGGACCGATTTCACAGGTAGCGTTGTTTTTAAAATGTATTAAATTTGAAACTGGCTCAAGTTTATCTATGTTGTCAATATTTGCAATAAAAGACTTATGACATCTTACAAAATTACTAGGTAATTGACCTTGAAGTTTAGCAAAAGAGCTATATATTTCATAATCTTTTGAAGTAGTATGAAATATAACTTTCATACCATCACGTTTTATATATTGTACATCATTTCCATTTATTATAGTATTTTTATTATCTAGTTTTATATATTTATTTGGACTAATACTTCCTTTTATATCTGAAAAAAGTCTTAAAATGGTCTCTTCAAGACGTTCTTTTGTTATTGGCTTGCAGATATAATCAAAAGTTTTGCATTGATATGCTAAAAAGACAAATTCAGAATGAGCAGTTGTAAAAATGATATAACAATCCTTATTATGTTTTCTTATTTCATTAGCTAAATCTATGCCTGCTGATTTTGTACTTAACTGAATATCTAAAATTACAACATCAAAAGAATTTTTATTTATATAATTCAATAATTCTGCTTCAGTAGTAGTTTTAAAAATCACTTCAGCTTCTAGATCATTTTTAAAAAATATGGATTCTAGCATTATAGATAATTGATTTAAAATATTTTGATTATCATCACATAATATAAACTTTAACATTGTTTTGTCTCCTGTTTAAATTCTTACGAAAACTAATTTTCCAACATACATATTATTTAATCATAAAATACGTGTCGAAGTATGTCAATACTTGGAGGTACGTAACTTTAGATTTATGAACCAATAATTATTTATATTTATAAATGTAATATATTATTTTGAATATAATAAATTAATTTAAAGTATTTTTAAAAAAATTAAGTAGAAAAAAAAGATATAATGTGCTATACTAATTGTATAAAGAGAATGAGAGCAATTTAATTAGATATTAATATAGTGATGGAACAGAAGATTTTTTTTATTGTAATAACTAAACTAATAGAAAGGTGGGAGAAAAATTGATTTTAGTGAGTGCATGTTTATGTGGGATAAATTGCAAATATAATGGTGGTAATAATTATAATCAAAAGGTATTTGAGTTAGTGAAAGAAGGAAAGGTTATTCCAATATGTCCTGAACAATTAGGTGGACTACAAACTCCAAGAAATCGTGCCGAAATAAAAATAATTGATGGAAAAAAACTTGTTATAGATGATAAAAATAACAACCTAACAGAGAATTTTGAAAAAGGTGCTAAAGAAGTTATAGAATTAGCTAAAAAGTTAAATATAAAAAAAGCAATACTTCAAGCAAGAAGTCCATCTTGTGGTACTGAAAAAATATATAGTGGAAATTTTGATGGTAAGTTGGTACATGGAGATGGAATACTTGCAGAACTTTGCATAGAGAACGGAATTGAAGCTATTAGTAGTGAGGATTATAAATAGATTGTAATTAAAGAAAAAATTAATTTAGTTATTACAAAAAGATTTAGAATATGAAATATGATAGGAGATGGATAATTATGATGGATTTATTAAAAACAAATTGTTTTGATATTCAAGAAACAATGATAATTGTAGGAAGTTGTTTGGAGAGAATGCAACCAAAAGCATATAAAGAATTGGAACAAATATCAAGTAATATTTATGATGTTTGCCTAGAAAAAGAACATTTGAATATGGTAGTTACAAAAATTATAGGTATGATAGCAAGGGGGAAAATAAAGAAGTTGGTATTTGCAACGGTTGATAAGTCTCCTCATTGTGTGCAACTTCATTATGTTATAAAAGAGTTGGAAAATGCTATTGATATAAGCAATATAGAATTAATAAATTATGTTGCAGTTGACAATAAACTAAATAAAATACCAATAGAAACAATAAGTTTATCAAAGAATTTATCTAAATTAAAAGAAATTAGTAGAAAAAACGGATAATTAATATAGCATCAGTATCGTAATTTTAAAGAAAGGAGCTACCATTGTGGTAGACTTAGAATTATATAGAATATTTAAAATTGTAGCTGATGAAGAAAATTTGACTAGAGCAAGTGAAATTTAATATATAAATAGCTAAAGATTTAAAATCTTTAGTTATTTTTGATTAAGCAGGAAATTCTAAAAAATATTTAGGTACATTGAATTATACAAATTGCAGAAAAAGTACAAATTACATAATTAACATAAAACATTGACGAACTGAAGAATTCGTGATAAAATAGAGAATATCAGTAATATATAAGATTCTAAAACAAATAGCACAAGAGGATTGGAGAGTTAAATATTATGAAAAGACAAGTTGGAATGACAAGAGAAGAAGTAATTAAAGCCTTAAAAAGCAATCCAAAAGTAATAAATAATTGGAGTCCTGAAGATATAAATGAAGCTATAGAAAAAATAGAACGAGATAATGGATATCATAATATATGTGCAGACGAAGATAGTATTTATGAATATGATTTTCACAGTAGAAAATATATATACATAAGACCACAGAGTTTAAAGAAAATGTGGGATAAAACTACACAAGATATAAAGAATTTTTCTGAATTAGATACTTTTGTTCATTTATATGTATATACTCGAGATAATGATGGGAAAATAAATAGTATAAGACCATTATATAATATGAATAAAGAATTAAAACGAGGCAAAAAAACTTTTTATATTACAGATCTAGATAAACTTTTCAGAGAAAGAGAGAGTTTAAAACAGTATATTAAAGATAATAAGGTTCAAGATATAGACATTTTAGATAAAGAGTGCCAAATTGAACAAGATAGAGTTCAAATGATTACTGATGCAGTACTAGATAGATTTGAACATTTAAGACAATATATTACAAGAGAGGATTTTGAACAAAAAGTAGAATCATATTTGAATGAAGACAGAGAAGAGAAAGAAAATACAAAAACAAAAATAGGATTATATGAAAGAATAAAAAAATATATAGCTAAACTGTTACCTATGTGGAAAAGAACACAAATAAAAAATAGATTAAATGAACGAATTATACAAATGTATCCAGAAATATACACAGATAGACATTCAATAAATTTAGGAGATTTGCTAGGAGATGATTTATTTGAGGAATTATTAGAATTTGGATTAGAAAAAAATGATTTAGTATCTGATTCACAACTTAAGAGACACGGAATTCCAATAGAAGAAAAGGAATTTTACAATAAAGTATTAGCAAACCTTTATCTTGTAGGAGATATAAGAACTGAACGTTTATATATGAATCCTAATTTTATATATTTGGGAAATGGAACATCAATTTCACAAACAGAAAAAAATTGGGGAAGATGTTTATATGGAGATAAAGATACTATTGAAAAATATATAAACGAAATAAAAAAAATAATTATGATTAATACAGAAAAGAGATTAGGATCCGAAATTAAAGAAGAATTAAAAACAAAGAAAAAGATTTTAGAAAAATACAGAGATTTAAATAAAGGCAATAAGATAAGGGCAAACTCATGGAAATTATCAGCAGATATAGTAAAAGCAGTACAAGAAAGGCAAGCTGAAATTGCTGAAAAATCTGGAAAAGAAAAACCTAATATTCCAAAACCAAAATTAGAAAAAATGATGTAATAATAGTATCTAATATGTGGAACGATAATTAACATTTTATCAAGAATATTTCAAATTGTAGCTAATTAAGAAAATTTAATTAGAGCAAGTGAAATTTAATATATAAATAGCTAAAGATTTAAAATCTTTAGTTATTTTTTGTTATTTGAGATAAATGGCTGTTCCTGACCTTTTTTTGATATATGTATATGAAATTTGGTCGGTAAGGAGCAGTTATTAAACATTTTAAATAAAAAAATAAAATATTTGACAAAAGTATAGAATAAAGTATAGAATAAAGTACAGAATAAAGTACAGAATAAAGTACAGAATAAAGTGCAGAATAAAGGAGAGGTTATAGGACAAGCAGATTTAAATGAAAATACATTAAAAGATGTTTCAAGAAAAATTGCAGAAGGAATAAAACCACAAGCAATACCTAATATTGCGTTAGAACTTATAGAAGATAAAAAAATTATAAAGGTTTATGTAAAAGGAGATAATGTTCCTTATTCTGCTTTTGGAAAATATTATAGTAGATCATTTGATGAAGACAAACAATTATCTCCAGAAATGTTAAAGTCTTTAATAAACAGAGAGGGAGAACCAGATTATATAATTCAAAAAGAATCTACAAATCAAGATTTAACATTTAAAATGTTAAAAGGATTGTATTTATCAAATGATGTTAAAATTAATAATGACAAATTTGAAGAAAACTTAGTGTTATTGACTAAAATAACGAAATATTAAATAAAATAGCTATTCTACGGAATGGAGAGTACTACATTTTTGTAGAGTTTTCAAGCTAAGTGCAGATAACAAGAAAGCTTGTCTTTCTTTGTATTTAAGTGATGCACACTGCATCACTATCCTGCCGTTAGAGATAAAATGGAAAGGAGATGCTTTTGTGGTAGATTTAGAATTATATAGAATATTTAAAATTGTTGCTGATGAAGAAAATTTAACAAGAGCAAGTGGAATCTTAAATATTTCACAACCAGCAGTAACAAAACACATACACAATTTAGAAGATGAATTAGAAATAAAATTATTTGATAGAACAAAATATGGAATGAAATTAACTATAGATGGAAAACAAATATACAATCAAATAAAGGATGCTATAAATACATTAATGAATGTAGAAAAAAATATAAAACAAAATAAAATATTAAATTTGGGAATTCATACAAATATGCCCAAGGAATTATATAGGAATATAATAGCAAAAATAAAACAAAACAATCTTAATATAGAAGTGAACATTGAAAAAGCACCTACAGAGGATATGTTTTCAATGTTAGAAAAACAGAAAATTGATGCATATTTATCAAAAAAACAACCAGAAGATATACATAGTGAATCTATAAAATTTATAAAATTAGGAGCTTTTCATGATGATTTCTTTGTAAATGCTAATTCAAAATTTTTAGATAAAAATATTTTAAAAGATGATGAAAAGGTTACTATATACACCTTAAGAAATATATCGACCACAAGTAGAAATCTGGAAAATATATTAAAAGAAGGGAATTTTAAAAATATAGAAATAAAGAATGCAACATTTAATACAATTATTGAAAAAATGCAAAATAATGATATAATTGCATATATAACGGAAGAATATATACAAGAAGAACTTGAAAGCGGTAAATTGAGAAAATTGAAATTAGAAATTGAATCTAAAATTGTAGAATATGGAATTTATTATAATTCTAATAATAAATTAAAGAATGTAAAAAAGATATTTGATAGTGTAAAAGAATAAAAAGTGTGCACATTAGATATAACCCAAAGTTATATTTAATGTGCATATTTGTATTTTACATAATGCTAAGATGAAACTATAATAAATAATAATAAAGGAGAAAACAAAAACATTAAATTCTAAACAACAAGATAGTGTAAAGTAATCTATGAAAAAAATTATGGAAACCACTATTAAATAAAAA
>CAMIVO010000048.1 GCA_946401865.1 uncultured Clostridia bacterium | reverse complement strand
CCATTCCTATGTGTGCCTTCGAGCGAAGCGAGAAAGGAATGGAATTTAAAATGAAATTTGATGCATGGAAAGGTTTTGAAAAAGGAGAATGGCAAGATGAAATAAATGTGCGTGACTTTATTCAACGCAACTATACACCTTATGAAGGAGATTCAAGTTTTTTAAAAGGACCAACAGATAAAACAAAAAAATTATGGGATGAAGTTTTAGAACTTTATAAAAAAGAAAAAGAAGCACCTGGTAGTGTTTTAGATATTGATACAAAAACTGTTTCAACAGTTTCTAGTCATGATGCTGGCTATATTGATAAAAACCTAGAAGAAATAGTAGGTTTACAAACAGATGCCCCTCTAAAAAGAGCAATTATGCCTTTTGGAGGTATTAAAATTGTAGAAAAATCATGTGAAGCTTATGGAAGAGAAGTTGACCCAGAAGTTGATAAAATTTTCCATTCAATTAGAAAAACTCATAATGATGGAGTATTTGATGTATATACTCCTGATGTTAGAAGGGCTCGTTCTAATAAACTTTTAACTGGTCTACCAGATGGATATGGTCGTGGAAGAATTATAGGAGATTACAGAAGAGTTGCTCTTTATGGAGTAGATTTTATAATTGAAGAAAAAAGACACGAATTAGAAGAATTAGATTGTGATGATTTAACAGAAAATATTATACGTCATCGTGAAGAAATTTCAGAACAAATAAAAGCTTTACTACAACTTAAAGTAATGGCAGAAAAATATGGATATGACATTTCTATGCCTGCAACAAATGCAAAAGAAGCTATTCAATGGTTGTATTTTGGCTATTTAGCAGCCGTAAAAGATCAAAATGGTGCTGCAATGAGTTTAGGTAGAACATCTACATTCTTAGATATATATATTCAAAGAGATTTAGATAATGGAACATTAACAGAAGAACAAGCTCAAGAATTAGTAGATCATTTTATTATGAAATTAAGACTTGTTAGATTTTTACGTACTCCAGAATACAATGAATTATTCTCAGGAGACCCTGTATGGGTAACAGAAAGTATTGGTGGTATGGGTATAGATGGAAGAACTTTAGTTACAAAAAACTCTTTTAGAGTTCTTCATACTCTTCAAAATTTAGGTCCTGCACCAGAGCCAAACTTAACAGTTTTATGGTCTACAAGATTACCAGAAGGCTTTAAACGTTTTACTTCAATGCTTTCAATTAAAACATCAGCAATTCAATATGAAAATGATGATGTTATGAGAATTACTTTAGGTGATGACTATGGTATTGCATGTTGTGTATCTCCAATGAAAATTGGTAAACAAATGCAATTCTTTGGAGCTCGTGCAAATCTTGCTAAAACACTACTTTATGCTATTAATGGTGGTGTAGATGAAATTAGCAAAAAACAAGTTGCACCAAAATTTGCTCCAATTACTTCTGAATATTTAGATTTTGCAGAGGTTGTTGAAAAATATGATCAAATGATGGACTATGTTGCAAAAATATATATTAAAGCATTAAATTGTATCCACTTTATGCATGATAAATATTCTTATGAAGCCATCGAAATGGCTCTACATGATAAAGATATTTATCAAACTATGGCATGTGGAATAGCTGGTCTTTCTGTAGCTGCAGATTCTCTTTCTGCTATTAAATATGCTAAAGTTAAAACAATACGTGATGAAAATGGACTTGTTGTTGATTATCAAATTGAAGGAGATTATCCAAAATTTGGAAATGATGATGATAGAGTTGACAAAATTGCTGTTGAAATTGTTAAAACATTTATTGAAAAAATACGTAAACACCCAGCTTATAAAAACTCTAAACACACATTATCAATTCTTACAATCACTTCAAATGTAGTTTACGGAAAAGCAACTGGAAATACTCCAGATGGTCGTAGAGCAGGTGCCCCATTTGGACCTGGTGCAAATCCACTTCATGGAAGAGACACTCATGGTGCCTTAGCTGTTATGAACTCAATTGCAAAGCTTCCTTTTGAAGCTGCAGAAGATGGTATTTCTTACACATTTGCCATTACCCCTTCAACACTTGGAAGAACTCAAGAAATGCAAATAACAAATTTAGTAAATATGTTAGATGGATTTTTCGCAAATACAGGACATCATATTAATGTAAATGTTTTTGATAGAAAATTACTAGAGGATGCAATGGAACATCCTGAAAAATATCCACAACTTACAATTCGTGTTTCTGGATATGCTGTTAAATTCACATCATTAACTAGAGAGCAACAATTGGATGTTATTAATAGAACTATTCACGAACGCATCTAAACTTTGAAAAATAATTGCCCTTTGGCTGTGTTAAAACTCATTCAAAACGCTAAGCTAACGCATACTGAGGCTGTAACTCACTATATAGTTCGAACAGCCTCAGCAACATACACTACGTATGCGCCCTTGCCTTTTGAATGAGTTTTGCCTTGACAAATAACAATTCTTTTCCAAATCTGTTTTTTATAATTATTATAATAGAATTAAATAAAAGGAGTTTTAAAATTGGAACAAGAAAATATAGACTTGAGATACTATGCTAAAGTTCATTCAATAGAATCTTTTGGAACTTTAGATGGTCCAGGAATTAGGTATGTTCTATTTTTACAGGGTTGTAGTTTAAAATGTAAATATTGTCATAATCGTGATACATGGGACATTAATTCAGGAACTTATTTGTCTTTAGATGATGTTTATGATAATGTAATGCATTATAAAAATTATATCAAAAATGGTGGTGTTACAATAACAGGTGGTGAGCCTCTTTTACAATATCAATTTCTAATTGAACTATTTAAAAAATTAAAGAAAAAAAATATACATACATGTATAGACACCTCTCGGAATGGTAACCTTAACAGATAAAATTAAAGAACTAATTGACCTAACAGATCTATTTTTATTAGATATTAAACACATTGACCCTAAAAAGTGTAAAGATTTAGTTGGTTTCTCAAATGAAAAAGAACTTGAATTTATAAAATATTTAAATAAAATAAATAAACCTATGTGGATAAGGCAAGTGCTAGTTCCTGGATATACAGATGATAAACAAGATTTATTAAAGCTTAAAGAATTTATAAATTCTTTAACAACTGTTGAAAAAGTTGAAATACTTCCTTACCATACTATGGGAAAATATAAATGGGAAGATTTAGGCTTAAAATATGAACTTGAGGGAGTTCCTTCAGCAACTGATGAAGATGTAGCTCGTGCAAAAGAAATTTTAGGTTGTCAATAGGGACGGAGAAATTTGACAACTTTTTTAAGTTGTCAAAAAGGTCCGTCCCCACTGACATCTAGTTCAAAATAAAATTCTACTCCCCCAGCTACATTTTTCACACCGTATTTATTGCCGTAATTGTTCATTATAGCCTTTACAAGTGATAAACCTATTCCGTTTCCACCATTGTCTCTATTTCTAGATTCATCTATTTTATAAAATCTATTCCAAATTCTATTTTTCTCTTCTTCAGTAAACTCTACATATGTATTAAAAATCTTAACTCTAACCTTTTTGTTTTTTTCATCTATTTGATTTTCAATTCTTACCTTTTTTTCACCATTAATTTCAAGGGCATATTTTATAGCATTTGTAATATAATTTGTTAATACTTGATCAATGTAAAAATCATCTGCATATACTGTTATATCGCCTTTTGTATTGTTTTCCATTTTCACATTTTCTTTATCTAGCATAACAGAAGCTTTTCTAATTATTTCATTTTCTAATTCAACTAAATTAAATTCCTTATTATTAAATTTCATCTTTCCATATTCAAGCTTCATAAGTTCTAATAGCTGTTTTACAAGTTTATCCATTTTAGTAGCTTCATCTAAAATTACTTCTGCATAAAATTTTCTTGATTCTTCATCAGAATTTACATTTTCTATTAACCCCTCACTATATCCTTGTATTAGTGCAATAGGAGTTTTTAATTCATGTGATACATCTGAAATAAAACTTTTTCTCATTTCATCTATCTGAGATTTTTCTTCTATGTCTTTTTCTAGTTCTATATTTGTATTTCTAAGTTGATTGATGGTTCGTTCTAGTTTATCTGATAAAATGTTTATATTTTCTCCTAATGTATCAATTTCATCATGTTCTTCAGATGATTGAAATTTTTGCGTAAAATCTAAATTTGACATCTTTTTTGTAATATCATTTAGCTCAATTATTGGTTTACTAAATCTTCTAGAAACTATAGAAAGCACTATTCCACCTATAATAATTACAAAAACTGCTATAATAGATAAAAATTCATTTGAAATTTTTACACTTTCTTCAATTGCAGCAACTGGCATTCTTATATATAATTTATATGAATTATCTAAATACCCTGTAAACATTATAAAATTCATATTTGTTTTACTGTCTTTAAATTTAGTAATTCTATATTTTTCATTCTTTTCAATTTCATTATTTTTGCTTTTTTCTCCTTGTATTATCGAAAAAGCTAAATCTCCAATTACAGAATAAAAATCTTTATTTGAACTATATATACTTATATTTTCATTGCTTGTTATTAAAATATTAAAATTGTTTTTTAGTGCAATTTTATCTAATTCTTCTGATAAATTGCTTTCATAATCTTGTTTATTATAATAGTAATTTATAGCACTATATACATCTTTTAACTGCTTTACTTTATTATATTCATAAAATTGCTTTAAAACAAAATTATTTAGCATAATAAGTGTTGCAATGATTGCAAATACAATTATACAAAGCGATAAAAACAACCTCGTTCTTATAGATTTAAAATACTTTATTTTATTGTTCATTTGCACCCCTTTCAACGAGACGTATCAAACTTATATCCTATACCACGTATTGTCTCAATAAACTTACCTTTTTTTCCTAATTTATGTCTAATTTTCTTTATATGACTATCTATAGTTCTAGAGTCCCCATAGTAATCATAATTCCATACATTATTTAAAATTTTATCTCTTGAAAGAGCCACTTTTTCGTTATCTACCAAATACTTTAATAATTCATATTCTCTTAAACTTAACTCTATTTGTTTTCCATCAACAGAAACAGTTCTTCCGGCGTCATTTATTAAAATTCCGCCATAATTTTTTATTTCCTTTTTATCACCTTTAATTCTTTTCAATATAGCTTCTATTCTAGCAACTAAAATTTTTGGACTAAATGGTTTTGAAATATATTCATCAACTCCAAGTTCAAACCCAAATAATTCATCTTGTTCTTCTCCTCTTGCAGTTAGCATTATTACAGGAACTTTTGAATTTTTTCTTATTTCCCTTAAAACAGTCCAACCATCAATTTTTGGCATCATTACATCTAATAAAACTAAGTCTATTTTGTTTTTATTATCTTGAAATATCTCAATTGCTTCTTCTCCATTTTGTGCTTCTATTGTTTTGCAACCTTCTTTTGATAAAAAATCTTTTATTAATTTTCTCATTCTTAATTCATCATCAACAATTAGAATTGTAGCATCTTCCATAAATAATAATACCCCTTCAATAAATAATCTATGTTTTTATTATACTATATCTATGTGTCTAAATTATGAATTTTTTGTATTAGAATTATGGATAACAATTTGTGTATATGGAATTGATAATTTATTTTTATCTAAATCTAATTTTATAATTCTATTTGCTTGTCTTTTAACTTGATACTTGAATTCTGGTTTACACAAAATTTTTATTTTATATATTATAGCTGAAGATGCAAATTCATTTAATCCAATATAATTGGCCTCACTAACATGTTCAAGCTTTTGTATTTTTTCACATGATTCTTTTATAACTTTTTCTTGTTTTATAATTGAATCATCATATGAAAGTGGCACATCAATATAAAGTTCTTCTGAAACTTTAGTTATTTTACTAATATTTCTATTTGCGAAAACATAAATGTCTCCTCTTTTGGTATCCAGAATCTTTGTTGTTCTAACTCCTAACTGAATAACTTTCCCTTCAATACCATCTATATTTATTACATCTCCTAAAGAATAATAATCATCTGTAATTATATTTATTCCAGAGACAATATCTTTTAATGGATCTTGTATTGCAAGTCCTGCAATTACAGATACTAATCCCAAACCTGCAATTAGAGAATTTACATTTATTCCATATACTTGTAATATAAGAGCTATTGCTATTGTTATAATTAAGTATTTAACAGTATTTGTAAAGAGCTTAATCATAGTTTTGCCCTTTTTATCTAGTCTTTTACTTTTTTTATCTCTATCTAATAATTTATTTATTGTCCTTTGTATTACTTTATATAAAACAATACTAATTAATATAATAATTATTGATAAATATAGTTTTTGGTCAAATATATTTATTTGCAGATTATTAATTAAATTTTGCATTTTATACTTCCTCCAATATAATTTTATATTTTTTTACTTAACATTCTTAAAGAATTAATTATTGCAATTATTGAAACACCAACATCTGCAAAAACTGCCCACCACATACTGGTTATTCCTAAAGCAGTTAATAGTAATACCAAAACCTTTACAAATATAGCAAGCACAATGTTTTCTTTTACAATTTTCATTGTCTTTTTTGAGAGTTTTATAGCTGTTACTATTTTAGATGGCTCATCAGTCATAATAACAATATCTGCTGCTTCTATTGCACTATCTGAACCTAATGCTCCCATCGCAATTCCAATATCAGCTAATGCAAGCACAGGAGCATCATTTATTCCATCTCCTGCAAAAGCTATTTTGCTATTTTTTGATTTATTCTTAAGTAATTCTTCAAATTTTTCTACCTTATCAGTTGGCAAAAGTTCTGAATAAACGCCATCCATTCCAAGTTCTTTAGATATACTTTCTGCCACCTCTTTTTTATCTCCTGAAAGCATTATGGTTTTCTTTATTCCATGAGATTTTAACTCTTTTATTGCTTTATTTGAATCTTTTTTAATCTTATCTGAAATTAAAATAGCACCTGCAAAATTATTATCTATAGACATATAAAGAATTGTTCCAACTTCTTCTAATTTTTTATAATTTATGTTATTTTCCTGCATTAATTTTTCGTTTCCAATTAAAACACTTTTTCCTTCAATATTTGCTAAAATTCCTTTTCCTGATAGTTCTTTTATATCTATAATTTTTTTATTATTAATTTCTTTTCCGTAAGCTAATTTAATAGAATTTGCAATAGGATGACTTGAATAACCTTCTGCATGTGCTGCAATTTCTATTAGCTCCTCTTCAGCTAAACCACTTGCCATTATTTTTTGAACCTCAAAAACTCCTTCTGTTAATGTTCCTGTTTTATCAAAAACAACAGCTTCTGTTTTGCTTAAAGCCTCTAAATAATTACTACCTTTTATTAAAATTCCTTGCTTTGAAGCTCCTCCAATTCCACCAAAAAAACTAAGTGGAATTGATATAACAAGTGCACATGGACAAGAAACAACCAAAAATGAAAGTGCTCTATATATCCATACAGTCCAAGATGTGTTTTTTAGTATTAGTGGTGGAATTATTGCTAATATTACAGCAATTATAACCACTATAGGAGTATAGAATTCAGCAAATTTCGTAATAAAATTTTCTGATTTAGATTTTTTTGAACTTGCATTCTCCACTAAATCTAATATTTTACTTACAGTTGATTCTTCAAATTCTTTTGTAACTTTAATTTTTAAAATACCCTCTTTATTTATACATCCACTTAAAACTTCAGCTCCAACAATTGCTTTTTTAGGAATACTTTCTCCTGTTAAAGCTTTAGTATCAAGCATTGAAGTTCCTTCAATAACTATTCCATCTAATGGAACTTTTTCTCCAGGTTTTACAATTATAATATCTCCAATTTTAATTTCATCAGGATCAACCTTTTCTTCTTTTTCATCTTTTAACAAATTTGCATAATCAGGTCTTATATCCATTAAATTTGAAATAGATTTTCTAGATTTATCTACTGCATAACTTTGAAATAATTCTCCAACTTGATAAAATAGCATAACAGCAACCGCTTCTGGAAATTCTCCTATAGCAAAGGCTCCGATTGTTGCAACTGACATTAAAAAGTTTTCATCAAATACCTTCCCTCTTGTTATATTTCTGAATGCTTTTTTTAAAATTTCATAACCTACTATAATATAACTTACAATAAATATGCTCCTTGAAATCCACTCATTTTTTAAAGGAATAATTATTGCAATTATAAATAATATTGCTGAAATTATAATTTTATATAATCTTTTTTTCATGATAAGCCTTTCTATATTATAGTTCAATTTACCAAACTATAATTTTTCTTTATTTTTAAATCTCTTCTATTGTAACATCTGGTTCTTCTTTTTTAGCAACTTTTTTTAAATTTTCAATAACATCAAATTTAATTGATTCTTCACATTGTATTACTAATCTTTCTGACATAAAGCTAATAGAAGCATCTTCTATTCCATCTATTTTTTTTATTTTTCTTTCAAGATCTGCTGCACAATTTGCGCAGTCTAATCCTTTTATTTTAAATTTATATTTCATAACAAATTTCTCCCTTCCTTACTTCTACATTAAATTTATAACCTATTTTTTTATTTTATGTTCAATATGTTCTATACCAACTTCAAAAACCTGTTTTACATGTTCATCATCTAAAGTATAAAAAACCTCTTTTCCTACTTTTTTACCTTTAACAATTCCACTTTTTCTAAGTGCACTTAGTTGATGTGATACAGAAGATTTACTCATTCCAACCACATTTGCTATATCACAAACACAGAGTTCATTTTTATCTAAAGCATACAATATTTTTACTCTTGTTGTATCTCCAACAATTTTAAAAAATTCTGCTAATTTATTTAACAATTCTTCATCTGCCATTTTGTTTAAAGTATCTTCAACAACATCTTTATGAATAATATTACAGTCACATACAAATTCGTTTTTTGACATTATTGCCCCCTTTCTTTTTTATATAAAAAATTGAGTATCTATTCAACTATTTATATTATAGTTGAATAGATACTCAATTGTCAATAATTTTTTTTATTTTTTTAATTTACTATATACTAATTGTTACAATTCACGGTCAAATTACTAAAAGTTCACGCCAAGTTTATATATTTATTTTTAAAGTAAACTTGTGCGGGGACCATTTTCTTACAAAATGTTTTCAAATATGAGAATTTTTAGGAAGCTTGACTTCCGTTAAAAAATCCCAATTATATTTCCTTTTTCATCAAAATCAATATTTTCTGCGGCTGGTACTTTTGGAAGCCCTGGCATTGTAAGAATTTTTCCACTATATACAACTATGAATTCTGCACCATTTTTAAGTGCTACATCTCTTACTGTAATTTCAAATGGTTCTTTACATTCTAGGTTTTTGTCATCATCAGATAAAGAATACTGTGTTTTTGCAATACAAATTGGTAAATTTGATTTTCCAAATTTTTCTATTTTTTCTATATTCTGAATAGCCTCATCTAAATATTTTACTCCTGTTGCACCATATATTTTTTTAGCAACTTTTTCAATCTTTGTTTTTATAGAATCATTGTCTTCATATATAAAATTGAAATTAGTAGGTTTATCAGCTAATTGAACAACTTTTTCAGCAATATCAATTGCACCTTCTCCACCTTTTGCCCATCCTTCAACAAGACTTAATTCAACATCTTGTTTTTTTAATTCACTTCTTACATATTCTATTTCTTCATCTGTGTCAGTATTATATTTGTTTAGTGCTACAATTACATTAACACCAAATTCATTTTTTATATTATGTATATGTTTAAATAAGTTTTCCATTCCATTTGATAAAGCTTCATCATTTTTTTCTAAAATGTTCTCTTTTAGTGCTCCACCATGATATTTTAAAGCCTTTATTGTTGCAACTATTACAACCACATTTGGTCTTAATCCTGTTTTTCTACATTTAATGTCCATAAATTTCTCAGCACCTAAATCAGAACCGAATCCAGCTTCTGTAACAACATAGTCTCCAAGTTTTAAAGCAAGTGAAGTAGCTCTAATAGAGTTACATCCATGTGCTATATTTGCAAAAGGTCCACCATGAATTAAACAAGGTGTATGTTCCAAAGACTGAACTAGATTTGGATTAATTGCATCTTTTAGTAAAACAGCCATAGCACCTTCTGCCTTTAAGTCTTTTGCATAAACAGGTTCATTTTCTTCATTATAGCCTATAATAATATTTCCAAGTCTATACTTCAAATCCTTTATATCTTTTGAAAGGCATACAATTGCCATAATTTCTGAGGCAACTGTAATATCAAAACCATCTTCTCTAGGTACAGTTCTTTTTTCTCCTGATAGCCCTGTTTCAACTTTTCTTAATTGTCTATCATTTAAATCGACACATCTTTTCCATGTAACTTTTTTTATTTTTAATTCATTTCCAAAATAAATATGATTATCTATCATTGCAGATAACAAGTTATTTGCAGAAGTCATCGCATGTAAATCCCCAGTAAAGTGAAGATTTATGTCTTCCATTGGTGCAACTTGTACTTTTCCACCACCTGTTGCTCCACCCTTCATTCCAAAAACTGGTCCAAGTGATGGCTCTCTTAATGCAAGTACAGCATTTTTATTTAGTTTATTTAATCCATCTGCAACAGCAATAGAAATAGTAGTTTTTCCTTCTCCAAGAGGAGTTGGATTCATTGCTGTAACTAATATTAACTTTCCATCTTTTTTATTCTTAAGTCTTTCAAATGCATTTTGATTAATTTTTGCTTTATACTTTCCATATTGTTCAATTTCATCAGCATTTAAGTTGCATTTTTTAGCTATTTCTGTAATATCCTCCAATTTTGTATTTCTTGCAATTTCAACATCAGTCATTTTAAAATCCTCCTATCTTTTTATATAAATATTGTTTGTTAACTCTTATATTTAGCAAACTTAATTTTTATCTTATGTATCTTTTAGATTGTATTTCTTGTTTTAACAAGTTAATCATGTTCTTTTGTTATATTTTCTTCTGTTTTATTTTGTTTTTCATTATTGTCAGATTGGTTGTTATTTACATTTTGACTGGTATTGGTGTTTTTATTTGTGTTTGAGTCTGTATTGCTTTCTTTTTCTTTATCCTCCTTCTTTTCTTTATTGACCTCTTTGTCTATAACTTTTTCTGTACTTGTATTTGTATTAGTTGTGGTATTTGTAGTAGTATTTGTGTTAGTTGTGGTACTTGTATTGTTATTGGTATTTGTCGTACTGTTGGTATTAGCTTCAATACTAATATTAGTAGTTGTATTTGTATTTGTCTCTATGCTTGTACTTGTATTTTGTGTATTCTCTACATTTTTATTTTCTTCCACAGACTGTTGAACTTCTGGTGCATTTTCTGTATTTTTCGGTTCTACATAACCATGCCAAGGATTTCTAGAATCTGGATCTGTTGGATCCCAATTTCTACATTCTTCATTTGAAGATATTTTTTTAGCTGATGGTTTTCCAAGAGGACCAGGATCTGATGAACCATAAAATTCAACATATGTTCCACTTGGACAATTATTGTGAACCCACATTGCATCTTCAACTGTTAATCTAATACAACCAGCCGAAGCCTTTGTTCCTAATTTATCATATGCTCCATATTTTAAGCTATCTGGAGAATTTGTTGCATATGGTACAGAATGAAATAAAATATGTCCTGTAATTCTTGTACAATATTGCCCATAAACACCACCATTTAGCAAATGCCACCTATATTTATTACTTGTTTTATATACTCCAGATTTTGGAGTTGCACTTCCTGTAGAACACACCAAAGCCTTTACTGGAACGGTATAGTCACCATTGCTATCTTTTGTATATATTGTAACAACATTTGCAGTATAATTAATTTTGATATAATAAGGATTTTTGCTTTCCTTTTTTACTTTTTCTTCTTCTTCTCTTTCTACTTTGGTTTCTTCAGCATCTTCGTCCCAACTAGTATCTTCTGGATTAATATTTTCTATATTTACATCAGCATCTTCTATCGGAACAATGATATTATCATCTTTTTGATTGTTTTCAACTACTTCTGCATTTGTTAAAATTGATTGGCTTTCTTTTGTTTTTTTATTATTCACTACTTTTTTTGTTGTGGCTACAATTAATAGAACCATAATTATTATAACTACTAAAAGTATTATCTTTCTATGTTCTTTTATATGTTTCATATTTTTCTTATTCCCTTTTTATTTTATTTTATCATGTATTAAAAATATCGTCAATAAAAAATCAATTATAATTTTTATAAATTTTAAGTCATAACTTACAATTCACGGTCGAATTGCTAAAAGCCCGCGCAGAGTTTATATATTTATTTTTAAAGTAAACTTGTGCGGGGACCACTTTCTTACAAAA
>CAMIVO010000047.1 GCA_946401865.1 uncultured Clostridia bacterium | reverse complement strand
TGTTAGAAAGAAGGGATTTACGCATAAAAATAAATATATAAACTTGGCGCGGGCTTTTAGCAATTTGACCGTGAATTGTAACAATCTCCAACTTCTTATTTCAAATTTTATTTCATAATTTTCAAATTCCTCGCATATATATTTCTTAGAGGTGCTTAACTCAAATGAAAAAATTTAATTTATTTGTTTTTGAAATACGAAGAAATTTTCTATCTATCATATTCTTACTATTTGCAATTTGCCTTATTTTGTTTTCTTCAAATAATGTTCAAGCAACAAAATCCGGTCTTAAACTATGGGCAAATTCTGTAGTTCCATCTCTTCTTCCCTTTTTTATAGCAACAGAATTACTAACCTACACAAATATACCAAATATATTTCAAAAAATATTTACACCAATAATGAAACCATTTTTTAACATTTCTGGAAGTGGCGTATTTGCTATAATTATGGGATGGCTTAGTGGATATCCTGTAGGTGCTAAAATAGCAGTGAACTTTAGAGAAAACAATATATGCTCCAAAGAAGAATGTGAAAGACTTTTAAGTTTTACCAATAACTCTGGACCTCTTTTTATAGTTGGAACATGTGGAATTAGTTTATTTGGTAGCTCTATGATTGGTTTTTTACTATTAATTACACATATTTTAGGCTCTTTGACTGTAGGCTATTTGTTTAAATTTTGGAAAAAGAATTCAAATACATTTGTAAATTATAAAACTTCCAATCTAGAAAATAAATTACAAAATGTATCATTTGCAAATCTTGGAGAAATACTTTCCAAAAGCATAAAATCAGCAATAAATACAGTTTTAATGATAGGTGGATTTGTTATACTTTTTTCGGTAATAATTTCTATTTTAAATTCAAGTAAATTGATTAATATACTAAATTTAGTTACTGCTCCAATTTGTACTAAATTAAATATACCATCTCAATTAATAACCTCATTTTGTACTGGTATTTTAGAGATTACAAATGGAATTAATTTAATTACAGCCATAAAATTAAAAAATATCTCACTAATTATAATTTTAACAAGCTTTTTACTTGGTTTAGGTGGATTGTCTGTATTATTACAAGTTTTAAGTATTGTTTCAAAATCAGATTTATCTATAAAACCATACATAATTGGAAAAATCTTACATGGATTTTTTTCAGCGCTATACACATCTATTTTTATTTATTTAATCCCAATTTTTAATTTTAATTTGGGACCAGGTACTTTTTTGAAATTTTAATTTGGGACCGGGTACATTTTTGAAATTTTAATTTGGGACCAAGTACTTTTTTGAAAAAAATTATAGTTAATAAAGAAAGGAATTTGAATAATTATGGAAAAAGATTTTAATGAAAATATTAGTTACAATCCTTATACTCCAAATCCAGGATTTGATATGAATAATGATATTTATAAAGATCCTATGTTTAATCCTATAGCTCAATATGAGCAAGCATATATGTATTATAAGTATTTATGTATGCAAATGGATTATAAAATTAAATGTAAAGAATTTGAAAATTTAACAAAATCAAAAAATTAGAATATTAGCCAAAAATACCGAAGAAATTTGACTTAATTTGCCAAAAATCTCCGGTACGTGTGGCTATTTTCTTAATTCCATTCCGCTTTTTTCTAGGTCTGCAATTATATTTTCCATAATTGTATTTATTTCTTCATCTTGCAATGTTCTTGCTGGATCACTAAAGGTTAATGAATATGCTAAGCTCTTTTTATTATTCATTATGTTTTTACCTTCATATAAGTCAAATACAGTTATGTTTTGTAATAGTTTTCCTGCTTTTTTCTTTATTTTTAATTCTATGTCTTTTGATGGAATATTTTTATCTACTAATATTGATAAATCCTTTTTAATACTTGGAAATTTTGAAATTTCTTTAAATTTCATTTTTCCAACTTTTTTGTCAAGTAATTTATCAAGATTTATTTCCATAACAAATACATCTTCTTTTTCTATTGATGGATGAATTTTACCTATAATTCCTACTATATCATTGTTTACAGAAATTTCTGCTGTTTGACCAGGATGGAATTCTTTTGGCATATTTTTTGGCATAACAAAACTATATCTTCCACTATATCCTAAAAAGTCTAAAAGTTCTTCTGTAACACCTTTAATATCAAAGAAATTTATTGGTTCATTATATCCAATTTTGTTATAATATTTTCCTGTCATTAAAACACATACTTTTTGATTTTCTCCGTAAACTTCTCCTTTTTTCCAGAAGCCTTTTCCTATTTCAAATAGGCATACATCTTTATTTTCCCTTGCTTTGTTATATTCGTATATTTTATATAAAGATGTAATCATTGTGTATCTTAAAGTGTTTCTGTCCTCTGTAATTGGATCTAATAATCTTAAAGCTTCGAATTCATCTGATGTAAAATTATTTACTTCTTTATCATTTATTAAAATATATGTTAAAGTTTCGTTTAATCCTAAATCTGATAATTTATGTCTAATTTTTCTTATAGTTTTGTCTGAATGTCCCATTTTCATTGGAACTACTGGAAGTTTTCCTTGAATATTGTCTACTCCATAAATTCTTCCAACTTCTTCTACTAAGTCTTCTTTTATAGAAATATCAATTCTTCTTGTAGGAACTATAACTAAAGCCGATTCACCTTTATCTTCTGTTTTGAATTTTAATTTTCTAAATGTATCTAGAATATCTTCTTTTGAAATTTCAGCACCTAACACATTATTTATAAATTGATATTCAATTTCTATTTCTTTTTCTTTGTTAACTGTTTTATCGTATTTAACAGTTCCTGGTAAGATTTTAGCTTCAGCATATTCTTCTAACAATTTACATGCTCTTTCTATTGCCATATATGTCCTTGCAGGGTCTAAACCTTTTTCAAATCTGTTGCTTGCTTCACTTCTTAAAATTTTATTTGAAGTTTTTCTTACTTTAACAGAATCAAAAATTGCAGCTTCTATAATAACATTTTTTGTATCTTCTTCAACTTCTGTTGTTAAACCTCCCATAACACCTGCTAAACCAACTGGTTCTACTCCATTTGTTATTACAATATCTTCTTCAGATAAAGTTCTTTCTTGACCATCAAGTGTTTTTAGCTTTTCTTGCTTTTTTGCCATTCTGACTAAAATTTTATTTCCTAATCTATCATTATCATAAAAATGAAGTGGTTGACCAAGTTCTAACATTACATAGTTACTTATATCTACAACATTATTAATTGGTCTTATTCCAGATGCAATAAGTCTGTTTTTTATAAAATCAGGACTTTCTTTTATTACAACATCTTTAGCCATTTTCGCTAAAAATAGTTTACAATTGTCTGTTTCAACTTCTACTGTGAAGTTTTTATTTACATCTTCTCCAACTTCTGAATGTGTTAAATCTGGCTCTTTTACCTCTTTATCATAAATTGCTCCAACTTCATATGCCATACCTAAAATGCTTAATAAATCTCCACGATTTGCGGTTAGCTCAAAATCTATTGCATTATCATCTAGTTTTAGGAATTTAACAGGGTCTTCTCCAATTGGCGCATTTTCTGGTAGTTCGCAAATTCCATTTTTGTCTGCTTCTGATAGGAATTTTTTATCTATTCCTATTTCATACAAAGCACATAACATACCATTTGATTCTTGACCACGAATATTTCCTTTTTTTATTGTAATTTCTGGTAAAACTGCTCCTACTTTTGCTACAATTACTTTTAATCCCTTTCTAGCATTAGGTGCTCCACAAACTATATTTAAAACTTCTGAACCTATATTTACCTTGCATAAGTGTAAGTGGTCTGAATCTGGATGTGGTTCACATTCTATTATTTCTCCTATAACAAGATTTGTAGCAGGTACAAGTTTTTCTGCACTATCATATTCATTTCCAACTCTTGTCATGTCTTCTGCTAATTTTTTTACATCTATATTTTCATCTAAATCAACATAGTCTTTAAGAAAATTTGTACTTAGTATCATTGTTTTCTCTCCTTTTTATTTTTAATCCTTCCTATCGAATTGGCTAAGGAATCTAACATCATTTGCATATAGGTACCTCATATCAGTAATTCCATATCTAAACATAGCAAGTCTGTCAATACCAGTTCCAAATGCAAAACCACCAAATTTTTCTGGATCATATCCATTCATTTTAAGTACATTTGGGTGAACAATTCCTGCACCTAAAACTTCTATCCATCCTGTTTGTTTGCAAAGATTACAGCCTTTTCCTCCACATTTAAAGCATGTAACATCTACTTCATAGCTTGGCTCTGTAAATGGGAAATAACTTGGTCTAAATCTTAAATCTAGGTTATCTCCTATTATTTTTCTAACAAATATTTCTAAAGTTCCTTTTAAATCTGCTAAAGATACTCCAACTTCTTTTTTATCTATTACTAAGCCTTCGATTTGATTAAATTGATGAGAATGTGTTGCATCATCTTCTCTACGATATGTTTTTCCAAGAGTAATTATTCTAATTGGTGTTTTATCTTCATTTGCAAGCATAACTCTTGCTTGAACTGCAGATGTTTGAGTTCTTAAAAGGTTTTCTTCTGTTATATAAAAGCTATCTTGCATATCACGAGCTGGATGTCCTTTAGGAACATTTAATCTTTCAAAACAAAATTCATCTGTCTCTAATTCTGGACCTTCGACAACATCATAACCCATTGATACAAATAAATCTTCCATATCTTCTATAACTCTATTTAATGGGTGGATACTTCCTCTTTTAAATTTATTACCAGGTAATGTTATATCTATTTTTTCATTTTCTAATTTTTTATTAAGTTCAAAAGCTTTAAATTCTTCTTCTCTTTTATTAATAAACTCTTCAACAGAAGCTTTTGCTTCATTTACCCAAGCTCCAACTTTTGGTCTTTCTTCTTGTGCTAAATCTTTTAAGCCTTTTAATACTTCTGTGAGTTCACCTTTTTTACCTAAAGCTTTTACTTTTATTTCTTCTAAGTTCTTAAGGTCTGTAGCCTTTTTTATCTCTTCTAAGGTCTTTTGCTTTATTTGTTCAATTTTTTCTTTCATGGCAATTTTGTTCCTTTCTAGCTTCAAATAGCCTTCTTTTATTTATTTCTGTATTATAATACAGAATAGCAAAAAAAGCAAGAACTTTCTTGCTTTTAGTTTAATTTGCGGATTCGAGTTATGACAAGCTCTATCTCATTTAATTCTCTACTTTTTTTATTATATTCCATACTCCCTCTGTTTCGTTCCATATTGCTGTGATATCAGAATGTATAATATTTTTATTTAGGAAAATAATAAAACTGACCCAATACCTAATTACAATGCATTTTAAGAATTTAGATATATTATTAATTTAAATATTTAATAATATATACCCAATACATAAAAACCTTGAATGTCATTCTACTTTCAAGGTTTTTTATTTATTTTATTACAGTTTTATTAAATTTTCATTAGATTTTTGTTACAATTTATTTTTTTACTAATCCAATGAAAATTTAACTCCGTCCCCATTTTTTCCCATTTTTTCTTTTTTTCCTTCTTATTTTTATTTTGGCAACTGCAGGTGCAAAAAAAATTATTCTATATTATATTTTTTCATTAATTCTTTTGCCTTATTTACACCTGTTACAGTTAAATAAGTTGATTTTGCTTTGTGTGTACTTCCTCCAATTAAATTTTCTTCTTCCAAAGAATTTAAAATATCAAAATCATAACCTTTCCAAGCTCTCATACATTCATCTCCAAATATGTCTTTTTCTTTCCAAGATGTTAAGTACAACAATAGCAAAGTTAATTCTTTTATCTTTTCATCCATTATTTGCCACTTCCTTTATTATTTTTTATTATCCATTCTCCTTTTCTTGTAGTTCCTTTTCTTTCAATTATTTTCATATCTTTTAATTGTTTCATATTCTTCTTTATAGTATTTGACTTTAGCTCTAATATATTTGCTATTTCATCAATTTTTATTGTGCTGTTTTGCAATAATATAGATATGATTTTTTGTTGTGTTTCAGATAAATCTATTGGTGGATTTATTGGTTGACTTATTGGTGGATTGATTAGTGGATTTTGTGATTTTGTAATTAAGATTAATGTTGTTCTGTTTGGATTAAAAGACTCCTTTATTTCTGGTAATATCCAGCCTTTTTCTTTCCAAACATTATTAATCATAGGCAATCCAGAACCTGCTCTTTCTCCATATCCTAAATGTGAAAACATTTTATGCAATATTGGATTTCTTGGATCACTTTGTCCACCTTTTAAAGCATCTTCTATTGGTATTCTCATATTTCCAGGATTTGCAAATTTAAAATAGTTTTCTCTTTTTTCAACAACAATACTTCCGCTTTCATCGTATTGAGTATGGATTAAGCAATTTGAAAGTGCTTCACGAATACAGGCGTGAACTGGTGTATCATCTATTCTCATTAAATCTTTATCTAATGCAAAAGGAACTTCAATATCTGCTGTTAATTTATTTACGATTTTTTCAAAGAAATCCCATAAATTACCTGTCCATCCATCGTCCCAAGATGTAATTCTATTTGTCCATCTTTCCATATTACTATCATCTTTAACTTCTCTATAATCTAAAAAGTAATTTGGAAATATTTCTACTATATCTTTTTCTTGCCCAAACATTAATAATCCTGCTATTGTTAGTTTTTTTGTTTTTCTATCTACTGCATTTAACATATACAAAAATTCTTCATCATCAAGTTTATTCCATTCATGTGCTTCTCCTTTGTGTATTCTAAATCTAATTCTATAATCTTTTAAAGTTTCTTTATTTATATTATTAATATCATATTCTTCTAGTATAATTCTATCTTTTGTTTTCTCATTTGCTTCACTTATCATTGCTTTTACTTCATATTCTGCACATTTAAAATCACCCTCGTGAAATCTTTTATATGTTCCTATCATAGGATTATTGTTAATGTATACTGGCTTGTTTTTTCTATTTGCTCTTGGAACTTTTATTACAATTACTTGTTTTCCTTCTATATCAACGATTTTTACATCTTCATCATCTAAAACGTTTACACTTATTTTTTCTCTATTATTTATAGTATTCCAGAAGTCTTTTAAAATATGATTTGCATTTTCAATACCTTCCATTGTGCAAATGTCATTTTCTTTGTTTTCTTTTATTCCTAAAACAATTATTCCACCTTTTGAATTGCAAAACGCTGAATAAGTTTCCCATAAAGATTTTGGTATTTTATTTTTTGATTCTTTAAATTCTATCTCTTTATTTTCTCCGATTGATAACATTTCTATAATTGATTTTTTATCCATATTCTTGTCTCCTTTCAAATTTTGCAGACGCGTCTGCAAAATTTAGTTTGTTTTTCCATATTATACCATCAATTTTTATATTTTTCATTACTTTTTCAAAAAAAAGATACAATTTCTTCAAATTGGTCAGACGCATCTGACCAATTTGCTTACTGATAAATAATCTCCTTTGTAACTATTTCTTCTACTCTATTAAGTATATTATTCATACGAGAGACTCATTCCATTTGATTTTTTGCTTTTAATTCTTCATTTACATTCTCTTTTTCTGCAATTTTTTTACTAACAAATCAACTCTTTCTCTACAAATGTCATCAATATCTAGAAAATGACTTTTTAATTCATTTTCAATTAGCATTATTGAGTATTCTACTTTTTTATGTTCTTTCAAGTATCTAGCTCGCATTCTTTCATATTTTCCAACGTTCCCTGTTCTTATTGGTTTTGATAATACAATATTTGAAATATAATAGCTATTGACTAAATTATATTCAATTTCTGTTCTTTCATCAATAATAGTTTGTTTTAATTCTTTATTTTCCATTTTCAAATTCTTCCTTTCTTATTTTAGACTAAAAAAATAGAATTATTATCTTTTTCAATAACAATTCTATTACAAATTTATATAAATCATAGGAGAACCCACTAAATTACTTAATTTTATATTCTTGTCGTGGGCAATCCGTACCGGTTCTTTTTTGTTCCTTATTATTAAATATATAAATTAATAATATATCCATTTTTCTTTTTTCCTAACTACCTATAATATGGCGGTCTTGGTGGCATAGGTGGTCTTGGTCTAGGTCTGCAATTATGTCTGCAAGATGGTCTTCCAATTAATTCTCTTAATATTAATATTTTTATAACATCCATCAAGCCATTATTTCTACCTAAATCTCTGTTTTCTTGTTTTGTTTCTTGTTTATTTACTTTTTCACCTCTTACATTATTATTTAAAGTAATATTTAATTCTATACCATTATTTGATTCAACATTATTATAAACTTCTTGAGTCATCTCTTCTATAAGCTCATTTGTTATTGTTCTGTTATTGTTATTACATACTTTTTTTACCATTGGATAAACAACTTTATAAATTTCTGGATATAATTCTTCCATTTCTGTATTAGAAATTCCTCTTTTTTGGTAATTAATTCCATTGTAATATGGCATAAAATTATAGTCATATTCATAAATATTTCTATTCATATTATATCCACTTTGATAATCATCTAGATTTTGATCATATGTATATAGATTGTCATTGTTTGGATAGCCCCAAAAATTTTGCATATAGTCCTCGTACATAAAAAACCTCCCTAAATAAAATAATATTATATATTATTCTTTAGAAAGGT
This sequence comes from uncultured Clostridia bacterium, assembly GCA_946401865.1. GTDB lineage: Bacteria > Bacillota > Clostridia > TANB77 > CAG-508 > CAG-269. The sequence goes on along the minus strand of CAMIVO010000047.1, from coordinate 3,835 downwards.
TTTTGTGAATATATTAATTTCTCTACCTATTTTTTTAATATGTCTGTTCTTCATATTATTTTATAAAATTATACATCTAAATCTATTACCTCTAAATCATCTGGAACATATAAATTCCCATCAAAATATTCTTTTCCTTCTGTTAAAAATCTTTCTTTTCTTGTTTCTATATTATCATCTAATGTGTGCCATAAAACTAAATTTTTTACATTTAATTGATTCATATATTTACATACATCAGCTACATTTGAATGATGAGACTTTATTAATTCTGTATACTTATTTTTTGGGCTTATTGAAAATGCTTCATGTAATACCCAATCGGCATTTTTTACTCTTTCATAGTTTTGTGTTGCACAAGGTACATCTCCTAGATAAAATAGTCTTTTATTGTCTTCTAAAATAATTTCAAATCCAAATTGCACTGATGCTTTTGAATATGTATCTAAAATTCTCATTTTGTATCCTATTACATTATACTCTTGTCCATCTTCTAAAATAAAAAATTTGATTTTCTCTTTATATAATTCTTGAAAAAGATCTTGAAAAGTTGCTTTTATAATATAATCAACAATTTCTTTAATTTCGATATCACAGTATATATTTAAAACCCCTTCATATTCTCCTGTTTTTATAGAAGTCAATACTTTTCTTATAAAAGGAATCAAACCTAATAAATGGTCTATATGTTTATGTGATATAAATACATCATGAATGTTTGAAATCTTTATTCCAGATAATCTGAGTTGTTTTAACACCTGCATTCCTTCACCTGTGTCAACTAATAAACATTTATCATTGTGCTGCAATACTCCACTCAAAGTAAATCCAATATCAGATATCCCCGCACATGTTCCTAAAACATAAAATTTTTGCATATTTAATACCCCTTTCTATATTTCTTTCATTTATGCTATTTCTATAAAAAATTTTACATCAATATTTTTCCTTCAATTCCTTCATCAAGTAAACTAATAAACTCTTCCGCATCTTGTTTTGTTCCAACAACTGATCCATAGTGAATTGGTACTGCAATTTTTGGCTTTATTATATTTACTAAACTTGCCGCTTCTTTTGCTGTCATTGTATAGGTTCCTCCAACAGGAACAAATGCTACATCACATTTAATTTGTTTGTTTTCTTCTGTAATATCAGTATCTCCTGCAATATAGTATATTATGCCATTTAATTCTATAACATATCCAACCCAATTATTTTGCTTTGGATGAAATTGTTTATTTATATTATAAGCTGGAATTGTTTCAAAACTAATTCCTTCAATACAATATTTTTCATTTGGTTTAACAGTAATTACTTTTTCACTATTTAAGATATTTTCTGCCATTTCTTTTAAATCATTTGTTACTATAATTTTTGTATCTTCTTTAATTAGCTTTTTTATATCTGCTTCTGAATAATGGTCATAGTGACTGTGTGTTATAAAAATTATATCTGCATCATGGCAATCATCTGTAATTTTATATGGGTCTATATAAATCACTTTTTCTTTATTTATCTTTATACTACTATGATATAATACTTGAATATTTTCTAACATATCAGAACTCCTTCTTTATTATAGTTCAATCAACTCATAATCCCTTGACCCTAAGCCTATTTCTTCTGCATAAGGTAGAATATGTCTGCCTTCTTGACGGTCTACTCTTTCTCTTAATAAATGTGCGCCTGGATCTTCTGAATTCCAAATCATGTCAATAAATGCTTGGTCATTAGCAACTGGATCTAAACTTGCAACAATTCCTAAATCTGCCATAACTGGGTCTCCTTGATGTGAGTCACAGTCACAGTCAACTGATAATGCATTCATAACAGTTATATATGCAATTTTTTTATTGTTTTCTTCAAAATAATCTGAAACAGCTTTTGCAGCTTCTGCCATAGATTCTATGAAATCTTTTTGCTGATATTTAGTCGTCCAGCACAATGTAGGGCTTTTTGTTTTTCCACATGAATGAATATATGCTTTACCATTTCTAGATGCAATTCCTATTGATTGATTTTTTAAATTAGCTCCAAATCCGCCCATAGCATGTCCTTTGCCATGTGCTAGATTAAGCATAGAATCATAATTTTTTAAATTATTTCCTACTAAATCAAATTTTAAATGTTTTCCATTTTTTACTGGTATTTCAAAATCTCCATTTGAATCCATAATATCTACATCTGCAAATGATGTAAATCCATGCTTTTCAGCTACTTTTATATGGTCTTTTGCAGTATTTCTTTTTCCTGGATATGCTGTATTACATTCTATAATTGTTCCATTTAGCTTTTTTACTAGTGGTGCAATTAAATCTGCCTTTAAATATCCTTTTGCTCCATCTTCTCCAGTAGAAACTTTAACTCCAACTTTTCCTGTTAGTTCTATTCCAAGTGCTTCATAAATTTTAATTAAATTTTCTGGTGTTATTTCTCTTATAAAATATACTTTCGATTTTGACATATTAAATCGCCTCCTTTTATATTATTTTCTAAAATGATGTGATTCTCCCCAATTTATTTTTTCACAACAATTAATGGCACATATATTTCATCATCTGTATATCCAGCATGATGTGATAGATGTTCACCCTTTTTATTATAATATATAGCCTTATTAGTTTTAGCAATTGCTAAAAAATCTCCAAGTGCACTTCTATAAATTTCATTTTCTTCTCCTTCTCCAAAAAGCTTGCTATCTATTACATCTTGTCTTGTATATAAATCAAAATCCTCTTTAAAATTTTGATTAAATAATTGAACAAATCTTTCTTTCATACCATCTTTTATAAAAAAGTTTACTGCTCTAGGCTCTATAGAAGTATCCCTCTCCAGACACTCAACAATTTCTTTATAATCTTCTAATTGAATATTTTCAATAGGAACATGACCATGATCAGCAACTATAAAAACAACTGTATCTTCTAATTTATTACATAGTTTTTCTACCATAATGTTTCTATAACGTATTAAATCTTTTGCTTCTTTTGAATATGTTCCAAATTTATGCATTACTAAATCTGGTTCTGTATCATAAGCATATATATATTTTTTTCCATCTTGATTACACAACTCTTCAATTTTGTCTAACATATCATCTAAATCAAAATGTCTGTATTTAGCAAACTCAAAAGGCATTAATTCATATGCTTTATATTTATTTACTTCATTTATATCATCAACAATTGTCTTTGTCTTCATGTATTTTTCTTTTATTCTTTTTACTTCAGGTAGTGGAGTTTTTGTTTCATCTCCTTTTTCACATTCAGGAAATATTTCAATAGTTTTATCTATATCTTTAAAATACATATCCCAGCCAAGTATTCCTGTTTCTATAGGATTTAATCCAGTTCTAATAGATGTAGTTGCAGCTGAAGTAGTTGCAGGAAATACAGATGTAATTTTTTTCAATCTGTTTTTAATCATAAAAGAATCTGGTGGAAGTATATTATCAATAATATTTGAACCCATTCCATCAAAAAGAATTGTAACAACATTCTTTGGTTTTCTCTCTTCTAATATTTTATCTATATAGTCAATTGTATTATGCTTATAATCCAATTCAAAATATTTTCTAATTGAACATGCTAAATTTGTAATGCATTCATTATAATTATTTTTAACTAACATAAAAATTCCTTTCCTTTTTCTAGACATTATTTTATCATATATGTATAAAAAAATAAAGTATAGAATTTAATATTTTCTATACTTTATCACCTCTTACTTCTCTTTCTAATTATTCAATTCTTATATGCGCTATATTTGGTTTGGAAACTAATTTATTTTTAAAGTAAACTTGTGCGGGGACCACTTTCTTACAAAATGTTTTCAA